>JBILFA010000085.1:0-15150 GCA_044351795.1 Bdellovibrionota bacterium
AAAGAGTGATGTGCGTTTGGCTGCTCGAATCGCGCGGCACACCGGCGCTGCTGCCCGTGTTTTTCACGTTCGGCGTAGAGATACAACCGCAACCGAGATAGCCCGCATCGACCGCCATCTATCACGGGCGCAGGGAGTGCTAACCTCCTTTGGGGTCGAGAGCGATGTTTTGGTGGTGGAGGGCGAACCTCTAAAGGAGCTTCAGCAGCAGATCGAGGAAGGGGCATGGGATCTGGTGGTGATAGGCTCCTCGTTGCAGTCTATCTTGAGCGAGTCGGTAAAGCCGTCCTTTGATGCCCAGGTGCTTGCTACTACCAAGATTCCTGTGCTCATAGTTCCAACTCCGGAATGATGTGGAGAAGCGATTTCCTCCTTCTAATCCTCCTCCTCATCCTTATCCTGCACCGGTTTCCTCTTCATCATCAAGAAACTTTGGTATCGTTGATTGCCCTTTGCTTTCGAAGATTGAAATTGCCAAAGCCAACCTCAAATCAATCGCCACTATCCACTCTACCGTAGCCCTACGGAAATAACCGGATGAGAATCAGGAAACCGGTGCAGGTGCACACACAGGATAATGAGAAAGATAAGGATTAGGAGGAGGAGAAATAGGAAGAGGAATTGCTACCGCCAGTATGCTAGTTAAAGACATAACAAGAACGCCGACGGGGCTGTCGCCCGTCACGCAAGCGATCTCCGACATAGGCTTCCCTTACTCACTGTGGGCAGTGTAGCATTCAAGCATCTGTGGTGCCTTTCAGGAGTTAGTACGTATGTTACCCACTAAAAGTTATGCCGCCCTCAATGAAAGCTCGCCTCTTGCACCCTTTGAGTTCAACCGGCGCGAAGTAGGGGACCACGACGTCCTCATAGAGATACTCTTCTGCGGCGTATGCCACTCCGACATTCACCAAGCCCGAGGAGAGTGGGGAAACTCCGTCTTTCCAATGGTTCCAGGTCACGAAATAGTAGGTCGTGTGACTCGTGTAGGGGCCAAAGTCAACAAATTCAAGCAGGGCGACATTGCAGGGGCAGGTTGCTTCGTTGATTCGTGCCGAACGTGCTCAAGTTGCAAAGACGGCCTTGAACAGTATTGCGAAGGACACGTTGCATTAACCTATAATGGGACTGAGCGGGACGGCAAAACTCCGACCTACGGAGGGTACTCTTCTCAGATCGTAGTAGACGAGGGTTATCTTCTACGCGTCTCGCCCTCGTTGGACCTAAAAGCAGTCGCTCCCCTCCTGTGCGCCGGCATCACGACCTACTCGCCGCTCCGTCATTGGAAGGTCGGCAAAGGAGATAAGATTGGCGTCGTGGGGCTCGGTGGACTTGGGCACATGGGGGTGAAGTTCGGTGCAGCCTTCGGCGCTGAGGTCACGGTGATAAGCACGTCCCCCTCAAAGAAAGCCGATGCCGAGCGATTGGGGGCACACGGATTCCTGGTTTCGAATGATACTGAGGCTATGCAGAAGGCGGCGGGGTCATTCGACTTCATCTTGGACACGGTTTCGGCAGAACACGATCTCAATCAGATACTCAACTTGCTTACTCGTGACGGGACGTTGTGTCTCGTCGGTGTTCCTCCGAAGGCACCCGAGATACATCCTTTCTCTCTCATTCCGCGGCGGCGGCAGGTAGCAGGCTCTATGATAGGTGGTATTCGCGAAACGCAAGAGATGTTGGATTTCTGTGCGGAAGAGGGGATCGTTTCTGATGTTGAGGTAATCGACATCGCCGGTATCAATACCGCTTACGAGCGTATGATTAAAGGCGATGTTCGTTATCGCTTCGTCATTGATTTGAAGACGTTGTAGTAAACAGATATTTATCGTCGGTAGATGCATCCCATTCGCGTCCTCCTGGTGTTGTGTTCATGTCTACTGGTGATTGCCTTAGCAGTCGGGAGCGAGCCGGTGCAGCGGCTAGTAGAGAGTCATCAGCAGTGCTTGATTCCTCTTTCGTCTCGAGTAGTCGGCATGGATCCGTATGACCCTGCTGATTTCGCCCGGTATGCTCTTGAGAAGATGGCTCAGGGGGATATCATCGGGCAGTCTTATGTTTGCTGGGAACGATTTCTGCAGATGACGAAACCTCCTTCTCAACTCCCCGGCCGGACTCGCCTACTGTCGTTGCTTTACAAGTATCTTCCTACTAGTGCGTTGAGGTCATCGGTTCGAAGCGAATTCCTCCAAGCATGGACTACAGATCAGGGAGCGTTCTTTACACAGCTCGCTGCCGGTAGCCTCGCAGCGGTTGACTCAACTTCAGAGCTGGTTGCGTTTGATCTCGGAGCTGGGCGTGTGTTTCATGTCCATTTGATAGCCGAGAACGGCCTACGGTACGTGACGTCCCTGGAGCTTGCGGAGCCTTCTTCTGAACCGGCTACACAGCTAGATCCTCATACTGCGCGGGATTAAGGCAGGGAAACGTTCCGATTTCTGATAACTGCAGCGCACTGTCATTGGCTCGCAACTGCTTGAAATGACCCCATACCTCCTCTCGTGAACGTAAACGTCCGCATGGCCCCGAGATAACCCACACGATTCCACGAACACCCCGATGAAATAAGCCGCAGAACATCAAGCCCTACCCGATAGCGATCCGACCCTCCTTGTTGGCGGGAAAGCCGTGGTCCTTTGGGTGTAGTCAGAGTAGTATGATTTTTCGTTTTTTTGAGCACGTGCGTCTTGTGACCTGTACGCTAGCGGCCCTTTGCTCGCTTGTGGTCGATTCAAGGGTCCATGCAGATTCGTTTAGAGCGCAGATTATTGAGGGCACGCCGACCAGCGAAGGTGACTATCCTTATGTGGCGCGCCTGAACTACGAGGGTAATCTCCTCTGCACCGGCACCTTAATCACGCCCAAGCATGTCCTCACAGCAGCACACTGTTTTTTCGGGGAAAACAAAGAGCAAGCGGTTGGTGATACCGGGATCGTAGCGCGCCTGAACGGGGAAGAGATTTCGTCAGAGCGAGTGACGATACATCCGTCATACCGACCCGGTGACTCTGCCTGCGTTGAAGGGGAGACCGATGCGGCTATCGTTGAGCTCTCGCGCGAGGTATCGGGCGTGACACCCGTCCCCTTGCTCACTTCGCGTGTCCCAGTTGGGGCTACTTTGACTATTGTGGGATACGGCACTGAAGGAACCGGCTCGTCAGGAGAGGGAAATTCCATTCCCTCGGTAGGCCTGGTCAACTTTGGACCAACGGTCGTCGAAGGCTTCGGTGCAAACTCCGGGGACAGCGATCCCAGTAGTCTCTACTATTACTGGAGATTCGATCGGGGGGAAAGTAATACTGCCACTGGCGACTCCGGTGGTCCTGCGTTCTACGATGTGAATGGCGAACGCTTCATCTCCGGCATTACGTGCGGCGGAGACGGAAACGCTGAATACGGCAGCTACAGTTGGAATACCCGGGCCGATCTAATCGAGACCTGGGCTGCAAATGTGACAGGTCGCACTCCCTCGGCGCCACCTCCCGCCAGTACGCCCGTGCCTGCACAGGGTAGTGCGTTCACGGTATCGCGCGGGGTGCTCCAGTTCGATGGGACGAAATCAGACTTCCTCGAGATCTCCGGTGCGGTAT
Organism: Bdellovibrionota bacterium; assembly: GCA_044351795.1. GTDB lineage: Bacteria > Bdellovibrionota_C > UBA2361 > UBA2361 > OMII01 > OMII01. Next base: position 3,594 of record JBILFA010000085.1, read on the forward strand.
TTGTAGGGAACAATTTTAGCCCGCGTGCGAAGAGGGTAATCATAGCGATTGGTGGCTACCGAAAGAACTTCCGCTTTGATCGTAAGGGTCAGAGCATAGATAAGGGACAGAGTTACTTTGATTTGCGGGGTGCGATGCGCCGCGGTAAATTCAAGGACTCGACAGTAAATTTCAAATTTGCATTCGAGCGCGTGTCGTTGTTCAAGAAACTTTCTTCATTGGGCTTCTATACCAGTGAAGAAGCAGAGGACGGTGAACAGGCGCTGATGCCCGTTAATGTGACGATCAACGGGCTCCAGTATCAAGTGAATCCGTCGTTCGGCTTCGACCTGCAATCCGAGCAGTGGCAGTTGTTGCTTCCCTAACAACCACGTATCTGCTGTCGAGGTTCATACAGCGCGAAACCAGGGGCATAATTGATGCGCGATGTTGGTATGACACTTTCTCAATTCATTCCCCGGTATTAAGCTCTCCATGGTCACCGGAAGCTACGGGGATGAGAGACTTCTTGAGATGACGACTACGATGAAGACAGTAAATCCGTACTCGGAAGCAGTGCTTGAGGTGCAAGAGACTCGAGATGTAGAGAGCTTGTTTGAATATGCACGAGAGCGGTTTGTGCAGTGGCGTGAGAGGAGCACTGCAGAGCGCGTACGCGCCTTACGCAATCCTCTCGAAGCCCTTTCCAAAAACGGCGATAAAATTGCGACGCTGATTTCGCAAGAGATGGGTAAACCGATCACTCTTGCCAAAGCGGAAGTCGAGCGTGCTATAGAAGAGTGGCGCTACATGCTCGATAACGCCGAGAGGTTTCTAGAGCCGGAGAAAGTCGATTCTGTCGAAATTCACTTCGCGCCCCTCGGTGTAGTTGCAGTGATCTCGCCGTGGAACTTTCCCTTGCTGTTGCCGCTCCGAGGGATTGTACCTGCTCTACTTGCTGGAAATTCCGTGCTGTTCAAGCCGTCAGAGCTCAGTCCACGAGTGGGCATGCGCATCACAGAGCTCGTTGGTAACGAGGTGCCGCTCGTGCTTGCCGTCGGAGGGAAGGATCTCGGGGCGAAAATTGTCGAGATGCCAGTTGCTGCGATCGCCTTTACGGGCTCGACTGCCGTGGGCAAGGCCATTGCGCGCGAAGCTTCGGATTCCATGAAGCGGGTATTGCTCGAGCTTGGTGGTCTCGATGCGGCTATCGTTCTCCCTGATGCCGATGTCTTATCTGCTGCAAGCGAGATAGTGCGCAATAATGCGCGTAATTCGGGGCAAGTATGCAATGCAATTAAACGAGTGCTTGTTCACGAGAGCATCTACCAGCAGTTCGTTGCACAAGCGATTGAGACCTCACATGTGCTCAGCTACGGCGATCCCCTCGATCCCAAGACAGAGATAGGGCCACTGGTCTCGCAATCTCAGCGTGACAGAGTAAGGGGCTTTCTCGATGACGCAATCTCCAAAGGCGCACAGGCCCATTCAGTGTCTGCACCTTCGAGTGGTTTCTTCTTTCCTCAAACGATCCTGACAGATGTCCCTGAAGAGGCGAAGCTGCTGCGTGAGGAGCCCTTTGGTCCACTTCTTCCTATCGTTTCATTCTCCACCGAGGAGCAGGCGGTAGGGATTGCAAACGACACCCGGTTTGGCTTGACTGCCTCAGTGTGGACGCGCGACGCCAGGAGAGCAAAGCGCATCGCAGCGCAACTCGATGTAGGCATGGTGCGTCACAACACTCACGCAGCCATGCATTCGGGCATCCCGTGGGGCGGATGCAAGGAGAGCGGCATCGGGAGAATGAAGACCAAAGAGGGGCTTCGAGAGTTCACGAATGTGAAGGTGATAGCTTAAGCCCTTCGACTCAGTCGCGAAGCTCCTTCGCTCAGGGCATTCGTCTCGCCGCGACGTGGCTTGCCATGCCTGTGGCGAGCTTTGTCGAGCCAAGCGAGCCCCTTTAGGGGCGAGTCGAATGGACCTAAGCGGGGTCGAACCGCTGACCTCTACACTGCCAGTGTAGCGCTCTACCAACTGAGCTATAGGCCCTTACGAATGAGCGACAGGTTAATTCAAAGCGCTGGTACTGTCAAAAACAGCGGAGACAGCCCCGTGTTGGTGGCGTTTGCAGGGTGCCGTCTTGCACCGTGACGGGGATAACCCCATTCGGGTTTGATCCTTTCACTCACATCCGCTAAGTTACACCCTCGTCGGGCTGTAGCGCAGACCGGTAGCGCACTCCCTTGGGGTGGGAGAGGTCGGAGGTTCAAATCCTCTCAGCCCGACCATTTTTGTTCTCTCGTATACGGCTGCTCGATCAACGCCTGCGCGTAATTTCCCAAACCTTTGCATATTTGAGGAGCGCCGCATTGGCTTCGATGACCGCTATTACCAGCCCGGCCGTACCTTCTCGAAAGCCCTGCTTGCTAATGTAGAACTTGAAGAAGCGCGCAAGCGGACGGAAAATGAGGTCAAGTATCGACGCCTTCCGGCCTTTTGCTGCCAGAGTAGTCGCGGCATTTGAGGAGAGGGTGTTTAAACGCCTCACGTAGTCAGTTAGGTCAGTGAACGAGTAATGGTGAAGTTCTCCAATACATCGCGCGGTGGCACCACTTACTGATGCCTTTTCGTGCGGGTCTTGGCCGCCCCACGTTGTTTCAGAGCGCCGACAGAGTCTCAACCGGTATTCGGGGTACCAGCCTCCCTTTCGCCACCACCGATCGAGGAAAAAAACTACTCGGTTTAAAAAGTAACCATTGAACTTTCTTGTGTTTTCTTTCGCATCCCACTCAAGAATTCCCGTTATCTCACGATGAAGAACCTCTGAAACCTCCTCGTCGGCATCGATATTCAGTACCCAATCAGAGCTGCACTGCTCGAGAGCGTACCGCTTTTGAATCACGTAGCCCTGCCACGGATGAAAGAAGATCTTGGAGGTGTACTCGCGGCAGATCTCGAGCGTTTGATCGGTGGAGCCGGAGTCGACTACCACAATCTCATCACACCACTTTACGCTTTCCAGGCAGCGTCGTACTTGACGTTCCTCGTTATGGCAGACGATGAAAGCTGAGATGGAGGAGCGGGGTCTATCGTTCATGCTGGTATTGAGAAGTATAACTGATAAAAAGGCAAGCTAAGCCGCCCTGCTAGGTATCGACAGGTTCTAAGCACTCGGTGTATGAAGCTTCTTTGCCACTTTGTAGGGATCTTACCTTATGAATATCCTTGGAATCTCGGCGTTCTATCACGACAGTGCAGCGGCTCTCCTGATCGATGGAAAGATCGTTGCTGCCGCACAAGAAGAGCGCTTCACTCGCAAGAAGCACGACCCGGATTTTCCTGCCAACGCAGCCGCCTACTGCCTTCGCTCGCAAGGCCTCACCATTAAGGATGTCGACTACGTTGCCTTCTACGACAAGCCGTTGCTGAAGTTCGAGCGTATCCTTGAAACCTATCTTGCAACCGCGCCCCAGGGGTTCACCTCGTACGCGAAAGCGATGCCGCTGTGGTTGAAGCACAAGCTGTGGATCCCTGACACGATCAAGACCGAGCTCGGCTTCGAGGGAGAGGTTCTCTTCACAGAGCATCATCAGAGCCATGCAGCATCGGCTTTCTATCCATCCCCGTACCAGGATGCAGCTATTCTCACGATAGATGGCGTAGGTGAGTGGACCACGAATAGTCTCGGTCTCGGCAAGGGAAACAAGTTCTCGCTGTTGCGTGAGATTAAGTTCCCGCACTCGATCGGTCTTTTATACTCCGCCTTTACCTACTTCACGGGCTTCAAGGTCAACTCGGGTGAATACAAGGTGATGGGGCTCGCTCCGTACGGTGAGCCCAAGTACGTTCAGCAGATCTACGACAATCTAATCGATTTGAAGGAAGATGGTTCGTACCACCTGAACCTCAAGTACTTCAACTATATGTCCGGTCTCTCGATGACCAATGACAACTTCGCGAAGCTTTTCGATGGTCCGCGTCGGAAACCGGAAAGCCCTCTCACGCAACGCGAGATGGATCTCGCTGCCTCGATTCAGGTTGTCGTCGAGGAATGTATGCTCAGGCAAGCGAAGTTCCTCCACAAAGAGACGGGTGTGGATAATCTCGTCATGGCTGGAGGTGTCGCGTTGAACTGTGTCGGCAACGGCAAGCTTTTGCGCGATGGACCTTTCCGTAACATCTGGATACAGCCCGCATCGGGAGATGCCGGTGGTGCCTTAGGTGCAGCGTTGTGCGTGTGGTACGGGTATCTCAACAATCCGCGCCTCACGGACGGCCAGACGGATTTCCAAAAGGCGTCTCTCCTTGGGCCTGAAGTCTCCGACGATGAAGCGGTCTCTCAGCTCGCTCAATTTGGAGCGGTGTATCATCGCATGTCGGGTGACGAGGTCTTCAAAACAACGGCCGATATCCTCGCTCAGGAAAAGGTCGTTGGCTGGTTTCAGGGGCGTATGGAGTTCGGTCCACGGGCGCTCGGTAACCGCAGTATTATCGGAGACCCACGTTCCAAGAGCATGCAGGCTACGATGAACTTGAAGATTAAGTTTAGAGAGTCCTTCAGGCCCTTTGCTCCGGCAATCATGCGAGAGCACGTCTCGGAGTATTTCGAGCTCGATAGCGACTCTCCGTACATGTTGATCGTTGCGCCTGTTCGAGAGGAGCGTAGGCGTCAGATGACCGACGAGGAGAGAGAGCTTTTCGGTATAGCCAAGCTCAATGTTCCTAAGTCCGATCTCCCCGCTATTACGCACGTAGACTACTCGGCACGTATTCAAACGGTCTCATCCGGACAGCACCCTAATTTTTACAAGCTCTTATCGGCCTTTAACGATAAGACCGGCTGTCCAGTACTGGTCAACACTAGCTTTAACGTCCGAGGAGAGCCTATAGTGTGCACAGCCGCGGATGCGTACGCTTGTTTCATGCGAACGGACATGGACGCGCTGGTGGTTGGTAACATCGTTATGCTTAAAGAGGAGCAGCCAAAGTGGCAGGAGCGGGAGGATTGGCTAACGAAATTCGAGCTGGACTAGAGGATCAGGTGACTGAATCGGTCGTGACCAAGAGGCAGGTAAAAAGTCCTCTCGATGAGACCTGGTTCGGAAAGCCGGTTCGTCAGCATGTGCGGGAGTTTGGCGCCATCTTCGGAGCTATATTCTTAGCCGTCTGTGCATCGAAGCTCTACAAGGGCCAGGCGCTCAGCGTATGCGCTGTGTGGTTTGCTCTCGGTGCCGTAAGTGCTCTGCTCGGGTATCTTGCTCCAAGCGCGCTGCTTCCGCTCTGGCGTGGCTGGATGAAGCTCGCTCACTATCTCTCGATCGTCATGACCTTCGTTATCTTGGGATTGGCGTGGACTATCGGCTTCATTCCGATGGCGTACATCATGAAGATATGCCGCGTGAAATCCATGGATCTCTCGTACAAGGCGGATGTCACCACCTACTGGGCGACCCGCGATGCGAAGCACGACGATTTCAAGCGGCTCGAGCAGCAGTATTAGGGAGGCCTGCTCGCGAGCTACCTCCTCAACCATGGCAGCTCTGCTTACTGAGTTCTTGGCTCGCCGCTTTCCTCCGCAGGGGCATTAGTTCCGAGAAGTTCGTTCGCTGCGCTAGAATCCGGCTTTGCGCCTGCACCTCGCACGTGAGACACGACGGAAGAGAAGGTCCAGATAAATCCCTAAAAAGGATTCAAAGTAAACGGCGTACGGTCTTCGACGGTATGATCAATCGGGGAGTTATACCCCTCCACAAGTTGCTCGGCCCAGTTGTTGACAGTATCTCGCGCATGCGAGTACCACGAAAAATCCAAAAAGCTGAACAGTGAACTCCTGTCCTGCTCTCGATCCGCCCAGGCTACGAGAAGTTCATTCGTCCCACCATCGTAGACGTTCGCTTCGATTGCGATACTTCCTTTAGCAACCGCCTTTACCACACCGCCACCTGGAACAAAGATGCCAAGCGCTGTGCCTGCTGCATTTATGTGCGCTTTTGTTGCCACTAATTCGGTGATGGCGAACGCGTACACGATAGTCTCTGCATCGGGGGAATCAACTATCGCCAAGCGCTTTCTTGGATCTTCCCGGAATGCCTTTTCGAAGGACTGCTTGATGTACAGAGCCATCTCCGCAACCTCTTTCCGATACTCCCCCATGTCGGCTGTATTGAGGTTGTCCCACCAGCCTCTTGTGATCAGAAAGTCAGTTGTGACGGGGCGAAAGCAGATCTTCGTGTACTTGTCGCGTTCCTTGTAGAATTTGTCTCGATCCTTGAACCAAATCTTGTGAACGGGAGCCCGTTCCTTCCATGCGCCGAACTCCTCTTTGGTTTGAATGAAACCTGAATCGGGAGCCGGATCCGACCGCAAGTACTCAGTAACCATACACGAATTGAGAAATAGCAGGATGATTGCTCCAGCAGCTAACAAACGAGGATTGCGCCTCCGCCGGATTGGATACAAACCACCGACGGCGCGGCGAGACACGAGAAACAGGTCTTTCGGATCAGAGAGTTGTGAAATGCGCATAGAGACTCCCAGTAGGACTGTTACCGCTTCTAGACAAGGAAATTAACTCGTGATTGATCTTCTTAGCAATCATCTGCTCAGCGAACTTCACCGCACTCTTTGCCCCGCAAGACGGACACACCCCTCGGCGATACCCCTCAGGGCGCTTCGCAGCGGATAAAGAGAAGGGCCGTACCCAGTCGGCGGCGATCCGGCGAGCCGGGCATGATCGCGGCTACCGTAACCGAATAGGGCTGTACGATCGCCAGCTCGATCGGGCCGGCATGCGGTGGGATGGGGGCAAGCGTGTATTGCATATTCGTTGGTGTTTGATGTTGCGTTGCGGACCAGCGCTCACCGTTGATCTGAAACGTAACTTCCTTCATTGGATAATTGCTAGGAAAACCAATTAATTCTCTCAACATATCAGCTGCATAGCCAGATCTAAGTAAAGCTAGCATGGATTGCTTGAGATGTTTTATCGGCGCTAGGTGTAGAGCCGGAGGAGTCGATCCTAGTGAATCTCTCCCGCTATATTTGTCTAATAATCAGTGATGAATTCCGATACGGCTTGCTACGTTCGAATGAAAATTGAATGCTAATTCGCTTGCTGCCTTCTTCTGAAGGAGCGAGGTCGAACTCGTAGAGCTTTGGAAGGAAGAACGCATGACACGCTACAAAATTGCAGTTGTTGGAGCCACCGGCGCTGTCGGCAAAGAGATTCTGAACATTTTGGCGGCGCGAAAGTTTCCAGCCAGCGAAGTTGTCGCGCTCGCCTGGTTGTACCGGAAGTGAATGCACACGATCTCTCGTGGCATTCGAAGCGGAACATCATCTCGAGCCTGAATTGCACGACTATTCAAATGGTAGTGGCGCTCAAGCCGCTGCACGACCCCAGCACTATAAGGCGAATCGGTCAATGTCGAGTTTGAGCCTCCGGTGAGTCCGGAAGGGGCGCGAGCCGCACTCTTAAACGCACCTGGCGTAATCGTAGTTGATAATCCCGCCGATGGGGCGTTTGTGACACCTATCGAATGTTCAAGAAGAGATGAGGTCTTTGTGAGTTGCGTCCGAAAGGATAGATTTGTTGAACACGGACTCCATGCGTTACGGGTTATTCGTGGGGCGTGGGCCGTCGACGAGCCTCTGACTCTCTTTGCCGAATGCCGTTGCTCGTTTGACGGTTATTTCAGGGTACATTGCTTTATTAATTGTGTCGGAGTTCCTTTACATCCCTCTACTCCCGTATCGACGTTCTTGTGGGGATCGGTCACGAGAGCGCCGCACTGAAACCAACTGCACTCTTGGAGTTTGCTACACTGCCCACATTGGCTGATAACTTTGTAGCCTTTTTGACCTTGATACTGCTCGGAATATTTACACCTGTAATTTTTCACTTCTTTGACTACTTTACACTTCTTAGTACTAGGATCCAATTCGCAACGAACTCCGATTTTAAAATCGTCGGATATTCCCTCGCACTTGGCCTTATCTTTAACCTTAGCACAGTTCAAAGGAGATTTTTCTTTCACCTCCTCACACGTTATCCCTCGAGTGATCGGATCCATCAACGTTGTACATGACGTTACGGCTTCGACGGGTTCCGTCTTACACTGAAAGCCCTCAGCAGGAATGCACTTTTGTTCTTTGAGCGCGCACGAACAGCTCCTTCCTGGTGGTATTGTAGGAGTAACTTTTGCCGCAGGATTGATTGCGATAGTCGGGAGGGGTGTGGCGGTGGGGATTGCGGTTGGCTTTGGCACAAAGGTCTGGATGGCTGGCAGTGTCGCAAACGGGGCGGGAGACTGCAGTGTCGGCTTCGGGATGGGAGTACCATATGCGGGGCTCGATAGTGTTACCGCTCCCGTAGCGAGGATAAACGTGCAGAATCGTACAATTGATGCAGGTGTGTTCACAGTCCCCCAGTGGAATCCCTTGTCTCGTACTCGTGCTTTACACTATCGCTCTCGATGATTGGCAACTTTAGGTAAAAAGGGTCTTCACGGATATGAGTGGGTGATAGGGCGCAGTGATAAACTTTAACTTTTTGAACTCACGCTCAAATAGACGGTCAATCCCTAAATAGGCTTAACATAGAAATTAAGGCGCTTCAGGGAATCGAGTGGGTAGTATGGCCCAACCCTTGGGCGGGGTTATGCAAACAAGAAGGGGGAATACAAAGAGAGCGGGAGCGCAGCGAGGGTGAGGAGCATAGAAAACCCGGTATGATACCCCCTCGCTGACCTCTCTTTCCTCTTTGTTCACTTAGGTGCTTGAGCTGGCGTTAACTCGTGGTTCAAGGCCCAATCACCAGCCTCATTGTGAAATACGCTATGTGTTGTCCACTCAAAACTCGGGTACGGGCACCTTTACCAGCACGTTCACGGGGGGATAGCGCCAAAGTTACCTACTCGAATCCGCGAAGACCCGGTAAAAATATTCCTTGTTAGGGAATTACGAGAGCGCAGAGGCGGCAAGCGGAGAGACAAAGGCTCTTGGTATGGCCGGCCGCTAGCCGCCTTCCCAAACCGACAGATTCCGACAGAAGCTCCCGTGACGCAGACGCTGCATTGCGCTCAGCCCATCGACGAGAGAGTTGAATAACATCGTTGAATATGTTTACGATGCTGTGTGATCGTTGACCTCTACGAACAATTCAGAGCTCTCTTAACGGGTGATAAGCTGTCGCCAGAGGAAAAGAATGAGCTGAGTCGCCGGATCCTTGAGATCGTCTTTAGCGAAGAAGATGAGTAGTTATGACCCAGGTTTCTCTAACAGGACCAGTTCGAAATATACGAGACTTAGAAACAGGGGTAGGTCGAGTTGAGGTGGCGCTCACGTCGCTTCAGGAGTACCGGGACTTGCTGACCTTTCGACAGATCTCCGAATTACAAGAGATACTGTCAGGCACATTGCAAGATAAAGCTACACGGGCGACTGAGTTTGGCGTGTCCCACGAGCTTACGCACGGCAAGCTTGAGGTTCGCCCAGGAACATATGGCCTCAAGGAGTGCAGGCTGACATTCAAAGACGTGAAACCTGGTGAATTCCAAGCGAAAGTTGATGGGCTATACGATGAGATGAACGCCCTGTTCATGGGGCTCCCGAATTGTCCAGAGGGCTGGAAAGTCGAGCCTTCCGGTAACAACGATCTTCCGGAGATCTCTGTCCGTCGTGACCTCGTGATAACGTTTACTCCGCTCATCACGGATTCTACAAACCGGTATAAGTACGATCCCTTCAAGGCTGACGATGGAGAGTTTCGCGAATCTCAGGATAGCCTTTTGAGGAAGTTGAGGCTCAGCCCAGTGCAAAATGATTTTGCTCGCTTAGCTGCCGGATTGTTCCGATTAGGCCAGGGATTCCCGGAAAAGATAGAAGACATAGGCACAGTGAGAGACCGAGGGGATCTGTTCGAGGGCATGACGGTGAGAACTTTCATGGGCTCTTCTTCAGCTTCTGCCACTACTTGTCGGAGTGGTGTTAGCGACGTGTTTGCGCGCGAGGCGTCCCACGCAGGCGTCACTATCGGTTGTTGCGGGGAGCTCTCCTGCGATGGGTAACAAGCTTACTCTTTAATCCTTGGATCTCCGCTCCTGCTTGCGCTGCGACCAGACACGCCTTAGCCCCTCCAGAGAAGGGGAAGGAGCTATCTTTGCTTCCGTTGCGTCCCCCTACCGAGTCCCAAAGCTTATAAGGCTGTAAGCCCTCATTTACTCCTGCCTCCTGTACCACAAAAAACATTCCCCCAAAATTGATCTCAAGTAAATTACTATCTTGACCGATTAATGCTATAAAGGTCCGGTCGGACAGTATTTCAATTGCAGAGCTGGCCCATTCGACGTTAATCGTTTTCACCTTTAGCACCTGCGGAAGCTAATACATGGGGCGCGATAGGAAACCTCTCGGACTAAGCCTCATATCAGCGCTGGCCTGCACGAGTGTATTCGCTCTGGTTATAGATTTGGCGCAGGGGATACCTATCGCGAGGAGCCCCGAAAGTCACGCAAAGGACGAGGTTCCATACATAATTCCAAGACCGACGGTAACTCCGACTCGCACCGCGACTCGCACGGCGACGCCGACTCGCACCGCGACTAGCACGGCGACGCCGACTCGCACCGCGACTCGCACGGCGACGCCGACTCGCACCGCGACTAGCACGGCAACGCCGACTCGCACCGCGACTAGCACGGCAACGCCGACTCGCACCGCGACTAGCACGGCGACGCCGACTCGCACCGCGACTCGCACGGTGACGCCGACTCGCACCGCGACTCGCACGGCGACGCCGACTCGCACCGCGACTAGCACGGCTACCCCGACTCGCACCGCGACTAGCACGGTGACGCCGACTCGCACCGCGACTAGCACGGCGACGCCGACTCGCACCGCGACTAGCACGGCGACGCCGACTCGCACCGCGACTCGCACGGTGACGCCGACTCGAACAGCGACTCGCACGGTGACGCCGACTCGAACAGCGACCCGCACAGCTACGGCGACACCAACACCAACCCCCACACCTCCATGCGTTTACGTCGCTGGATGGGCTTTGCTCCGTAGCGATCTACTGGGCATGATTGACGATTTTTCCTATACGCGGAGTTCTCCTCTCCCCAGCTGCTTTACGGAGAGGTTCAATAAGTTCGATGCCTGTAGAATGAGCGATTTTAGCTGGATACGTGACGCCACAATGGGGAGCATATCGGTTGACGGTACTAGGGAATTATCGGAAGCTCTGGGCGATGACGAACGGTTCAGGTATTGGACGCATTGCTCTGGTCTTGGTCTTGATTCATTTGAGCAACTGCTAGGGGTACCGCCGGAACTACGAAATGGGAACTTAGCGATCGAACGCTATCATTTCATGGACGAAAACTGCAACTATGTGCCCTCCAGGGAGGGTGCGAATGTGTGCGGTTTCGCTGGTCTAACAATAAGCCCGATATCCCTGCTATGGGAACCCGGTGTATCGCTCGAGGAAAACACAACCGTCGTACCATTCTCTCTATCAGCCGAGTACCCCACGGCCCACAGCCTATGGAAGGCCTCAGAGAAGGCGCCACTTCTC
>JBILFA010000065.1:0-19298 GCA_044351795.1 Bdellovibrionota bacterium
CCTAGATAGATCCTTTCTGCAGCCCGCGTGTTTTTTTGTCTTTTACGGCGCAACTTGGGCAAGCCAAGATTGCGCTCGCCCTGCTATTGCGAGTGATTTTTTTCAAAAATCACTCGCGCAGGGTTTACATGAAGCAACGTGGTGAACGGGGGCTTGGCTTGGAAAACGAGGCAAAAACAGCGGATGGCGAGTCTTTGCCTCGTTTGTCGAGGTGACGTAAAGGTGAGAGGCTACTCCACGGCCTCTCCGAGTTGTTGGAGTGAAAGGATCTTTATTACTCCCGGCTTCGTGAGATCAAGTAACCCTTCGCGCTCGAGGTTTTTCGTCACGCGAATGGCAGTTTCGGGAGTCGTACCGGTAAGATCTGCAAGTTCCTTTCGAGTTAAGAAGATACGAGTTTGATCGCTCGATGCGGCTGGGCGGCCGAAGCGCGGCGCCAGCGCCAAGAGCGCTGCCACTATCCGGCTTTCAACTCTCGAATGAGCCAAACCGAGAGCCAAATCGTTTGCTCGGCGGCTTCTCTGCATCAGCTCCACGGCTACTCTTCTGTACACTATAGGGTTCTTCTCCACAGCAGCTCGCAGTTGCGCGGCGGGAATCGCGAGAACCTTTGCATCAACCTGCCCTCGAACAGAGGTGTCCATGTCCATCGGTTCGAGTGCGCGTAACATGCCGGTGCAGTCGCCGGGAATAAGTAGATCCAGAGTGAGCTCCTTCCCCTGCGGCGTGGATTTGACGACTGCTAATCGTCCCGAAAGAACCATAAATCCGAAATTGGGTCGTTCGCCGTCCATTGAGACGAATTCTCCCGCCCCGACGTCCTGCACGACCGCACAACTCGCGAGGTCTTGTAGAGCTTTGAGCGGCATGCCTTCGAAGAGAGAGACCGATCTGATTGCTTCGTACTTGTATTCATCGATCCCGCCGGGAAGGGCAATTCCTTCCTCGAGCGTGCCGATTACCACGTCAGCTTCCTCTGTGATAGGAGAAGTAGTCTTCGCGCGATGCATCGTGATCTCGATATTAGCGCGCAGCTCGTTAGGTTCGAACGGTTTGATGATATAGCCAAACGGTCGGGTCAGTTTGGCTCGCTGAAGTGTCACCTCATCCGCATGAGCGGTTACGAAAATAACAGGAGTTCCTACTTTGCCGCTGATCTGTTCTGCGGCGGTAATTCCATCTATGTCACCCTGGATATTAACGTCCATCAGTATCACATCAGGCCGCAGAGCAACGGCCTGATTAACCGCGTCTTCGCCGTTGGTGACATGACCGACAACCGAGTACCCTGAGGACTCGAGTTCTTGCATGATATCGAGAGCAACCACCCCCTCGTCTTCGACAACCAATACCTTCGTGGGCATACCTTCTCCTTACTAAGTGCCGATTAATTAGCCGATACATCTATTCCCGGTCCGCGTCACGTGTAAAACGGACCGAACATCGCCGTTGTGTCTCGACTGGAGCCGAAACAAGACGAATGTCAGCTATAATGTGATGTATCTTAGAGTATCGCGTTGTAACTAAAAACGACTGAGAAGGATCAATTCGACCTGGTGCGTGAGCGGTATGATAGTAGACAGGCCGCTGGGAACCCATTTCGAAATGTATCAGGGTTCGTCTGCAGATAGCTGTGAAACGTCTTGAAGCGGTTTCTGAGGAAAGCGTGCCCAAGCCGGGCAGAGCGCACTCGGCAGCGAGAACGAGAGAGGCTCGCCACTGATCGGATGCGCTAGATCGAGGGTGTAACTCACCAAGTGAAGACTTGGAGCAGGAGCGCCGCCGTAAAAGTTGTCGCCGACGATGGGAATGCCTGCATGAGCAGCGTGCACTCGGATCTGATGGGTTCGTCCGGACACAGGTGATGCTTTGAGAACGATCACATTGTGATTGCCGGAGCATGTCGTATGTGAACGCTCGAAGTGTGTTAGTGCGGGTTGCCCAATGTTTCTCGAGACGGTACGCAAAACAGGATGCGATGGATCTCGGGCAATGTTCATGTCCGATGTATAGGTTTGCCAAAGGCACGGAGCGGCGGTAGCGAGCCGATAGCTTTTCTTTACGCGGCGTGATTCGAATGAGCGTTGGAGGGGAGCGTTCGCTCGCTTCGAAAGGCTTACGACCAGTACACCTTGCGCAGATACATCAAGCCGCGAGGGCATGTGAACGGTAGAAGTGAAAAATTTCTCTAGGCTTGCTTTGAGACTGAAATGCCGCTGCTCTTTTGCGGGCATACTCGGGAGCTTAGGCGGCTTGTATGCCACTGCGATATCGTCATCGGAATACAAGATGAAGTCACTGTGGAAAGCGGGGAAGATATGTGCCGCATCCCGGATGTCGAATTTGGGCTCGTAGTACTCTATCTTGCACGGATAGGGCAGAGGCTGATCTTCCAAAGCCGCCCGGCCATTGACATAGATTCCGCCGAAATCGAATCGTTCAGGCCATGAGTCTCTATTGATGTGAGGGAGCTCGGCATGCAGCACTGTGGCGAGCGTGGGAGGGGACATGTCTGCTTCGAAATAGGTCCAACACCAATACCTAGTGTGCAGCGTCTCTTCTACACGCGTTGTGTCTCGGCACAAGGTATACAAATCTAGTGGTGGGGCTGTCATGCCTTTCGAAGATTAAACACTAGTTCGACTTCTTGGTCGAATCCTGTGCTGCCTTTTTGAACGTCTTGAATTCGGCCAAGGCAAAATTGATGCGGGATAGTCTATCGAGAAGTTTCTCTGCAGGCAGATCGGCAGTCAGAGCCTCCTTGGATTGGCCGAGGCCGAAATGCTTTTCGAAACGTGACAGCTTGGATAGCATTGAGTCATCCATGACGCGGCGGATTTTTTCACGCGCGAACTTCGAACGCTCCTCTCTCACGTCGACCAATTGTCGTAAAGGTCCAAGTTGGTTGAGTATCGCAATCGATGTAGGGTCTTCGCCCGCACACTCTGGAATGTTGCCGGTTATGGAGTGACTCTCCGAGAGTAGGGCCGGCGTCACATTCGCAAAGGATACCTCTCCCTCAGCACTGGTAGTCATAGCGGTGGCTACAGTGTCATCCGTAAGGCCGGATCTTTCGACCGTGAATGCGATGTCGTAAAGCTTCTCTCCGACCTTTTCAATCGAGGTTTCGCTTACCTCTCGCACCCCGGTAGTCGACAGCAGGATACCGAGTGCTTTAGTCGGCTCAGGTTTGGTTTCCACCCGAACTTTGACCTGTATCGGTCCTTGCGTATCCTCGTCAGCAGCATAACTGAAGTACGGCTGCACCAGCGATAGAACTCCGGCAGCAAGCACTGCCAAGAAGTGATAGTGGTAACCGGTATGAGAGATGCGCTTACTAGTACTAGTCATGGTATTACGAGCCGGGAATATTTTTTTTCAGTTCCTCGAGAACCTTGAGGGATGCGTCTAGCTTAATTGTCTCCCTTTCGAGGCTCTTGGCTCTCGAAACCAGCTCTCCGACGGACCGTTTGAACTGGACGTCTGCCCCGCTTTCCGGGATCTCGATGCGGTAGTTCTGAACACATGCGCGCCGGATTGCGAATCGCTGCGAGGTCGCAAGGGTTCCATCCGGTTGATGCAGGACAAATTGGTAGGACATGGCTGCCATCGGGGCAGGAATCTCTACTCGATACTCCGGATAGTCCTGATTGTTGAGGTTGCCTCGGGGTAGCGTGATATCAAGCAGACGCCCGTCGCGGGAGCCGACGAGGCGGATCTTGAGAGCAACATCTTTTGTGTTGCGGAGTTCTACGATGACAGGGAGCCAGGGAACCACCTGCGGCAGATTTTGTAAGTCAGGCGGTCGATGAACGACCTGAATCGGCGGACTTCCGTCCTCGGCGGCGGCGATACACGGCTGTAGCATGATGATCGACGAACAGATAGCCAGGAGACAAAAGAGCACCGATCTGAATACGCGACCACCCATGATTCCCTTACGAAAGCTTCGATACTCGCCAGACACCGGATTCTCCGGTTACGGCATTGTTGAACGTTCCTGCTATTGTATCGGATGAGAGCTCTCCCGTAACGTACAAAATCAATCCGTTGGAGCGAATAGCGAGGGTCGAAGAGGGCGCGCTCGGCTCCGGCGTTGTAGAAACCAACGCCGGTGACCAGCCTGCGATGCCGACGATAACCACAATTTGTCGGTGGGCAGGTTTAGAAATAAGCGTTATCGGAGCTCGAACACCGGGGATGAGATCGTCGATGTGGCCGACGTAGGTGCCCTCCGGAATGTGTGGGAATACGAAGGGCTCGGCAAACCGGGGCCCTTGTCCCCCATCGTCCGGGCCCTGGTTGGATCCTGTGTCTGCAGTACTCGCTTGGGTTGCAACAGCGCTTCCGCGCGAAGAGCCGGTATCGCTACCAAAAGGAAGTATTTGATAGGCAGCGACGGTTGCGATAGTTAGCACCGCAGCACCGAGACCGACAACTGCCGGCCTGAACATAGGAGGCATAGCGCGGAATCTCGCTAACAGCGCGTTCTGTTCTGTCCTTCCAGAGGAATTCTTCTCCCTCATCGAGTAAGGCTTCGATTGCTGGGTTTTCTCGCTGTTTTTAAGGCCGGAGTCTCGCACGTCTTGCACAGCTTGCGAAATGGCTCGCTCCTGTTCCGCATGGTTTTTGCGAGCGGTAACCTCGGCCTTCTTTTTCGTGTCCTTGGCGATTATCTCTTTTATGCGCTCGAGATCGATGCGCTGTGTAGGTTGAGGAATCCTCTCGCCCGCATTTCCATCCTGCGGCGACTGCATGCTGTCAGGTTCGTCGTTCGCAGGGACGTCTACAGCTTGTGGATCAAAGAATTCGGGTTGAATCGGTTCTGACTCGAAAGGCGCCGCATCGAGCGGATCGTGTTGGAAGGTTTCAGGCTGAAATACATCAGTGTCAAACGGCGCCCGACTCTCCGCCGAGCCGGCTATTCCCAAAGGAGTATCGATGTTAGCTGCGGTGCCCGTGGCGGGTGAAACAGGCTCCGCCCTTTTCTGAATAGGCTCCTCGATAGTGAGCGGCACCGCATTTGCGACCATTTTCTGCTCGACCGCCTCTTCGCCGAACGCGGGGTTTCCCAAAGCCTTGATCGCGTCCAATGCTGACTGGAAGCGATAATCAGGATCAAACTTCATGAGGGTAGAGATCACCGCAGAGACGTGGCGGGGTATCGAGGGATCGATTTCGTGGAGCGCTGGGATTGCCCCATCTCGGCGCTTCTCCAACTGCTCGGCAATCGGCAGCGATTCAAAGGGGTGTTTTCCACTCAAGAGCTCGTAGAAGCAGAGTCCCAGGGAGTAAAGGTCGGAGCGTGTGTCGTACCGAATGCCTTCCAGAGACTCTGGCGGTAAATAGGCAAAGGAGCCCACTCCTGATTTGAGATCGTCGAGTGACACATCGTCGCCTGGAAGCAGGGCGAGCCCGAAATCGGCTAAGCGGATTTCGTTGTCGTTCGCAACCAGGATGTTGTCGGGTTTCATGTCGCGATGCACGACACCGGTGGCATGCACAAAATCCAATGCTTCGAGTACTTGGTGAAGAAAGCGTGAGGCTTTTTCAATGTTGATCGTCCCGTCCCGGGAGTCGGCATACTTTCGAAGGTCTCCCTGGGGAGCATATTCCATGGAGAGGTAACAGAGGTCGTCTACCGAGTGAAAGTCGTCGAGGCGCACAACATATTTGTGTCGGCACGATACGAGAGTCAGGGCTTCTTTGCGCAGCCGGGCGGTGAGTGAGCTCTTGCCCTTGTGATTGACGAGAACTTTGAGAGCAACTTCTTGAGTTGACGATCCGATGTGCTTGGCGTGGTATACGACACTGTCGGAACCGCGCCCAACGATCTCAATGACCTCGTATCGACCATCGAATATCTTCCGTTTTTTACTGCTCGGAAGTGCCATGAACCTACCTTACAACTGACAACGCTCAAATGGAGCGCGTCAGCATATGTTATGACGCATTTCGTGTCAGCTGACGCAAACTCCGTCCTCTAGACCTGTTCCGTTCTTAGCACTGACGCAAATTATCACGAGTGCGTTCCAGAGTGGACAGGGGACTTGTTGTTCTATCCTATAATCTGAAGTTTTGCGAATGTGCTTCAGGTCGTGATCGGTTTCTAGGTGCATGGGATGTAACTGTCTGATAGAAATATGTTTTTATGGAGCCATGCAGAGGCCTCATCAGGACACGGACAGCTAAGGAACCGCCTCTCAGCCTTCCTATCCACCGAGTCGTCGACATCCGATACCCATCACCCATAACAGCCAGTGTGACTACAATTAGAGATCACAGCACCTTCCTGTTGCCGGAACGCTTATTTATCATCGGAGTCTCATGACGGCCGCGATCGGCTATTTGCTCGGATAACTTGCTCGGCGGTCACATGCTCTCTCACACCTTTTGAATCCACCGTACTTTCGGAACCGCTGTTGAATGTTTTCTGTGATTGCAATAGCCTACGCGGATAGACAGATGTGCACCCGTAGCTCAGTTGGATAGAGCACCCGCCTTCTAAGCGGGTGGTCAGAGGTTCGAGTCCTCTCGGGTGCGTTTTCGCAACGCCGGTGGTTGTAAATGGTTGCATTGTGAGAGGCCAGTAATGAGCGAGCTCGACCCTTATCTCGGAATCCTCCTTTTAACGATCGCTGCAGGTGGCTTCCTCGCCACGATGGTCATCCTCTCTTATATTTTGGGTCCCAAGAATCCAACTAAAACGAAACAGATGCCCTGGGAATGCGGCGCAATTCCGGTGGGTTCAGTGAGGGATCAGCGTTTCAACGTCCGCTTTTATCTTGTGGCGATGTTGTTCATCCTGTTTGATATCGAAGTCATCTTCATGTACCCGTGGGCAGTGGTATTGGAAAAGATGGGGACATTTGCACTCTGGCAGATGCTGTCCTTCATGGCGGTATTGTTGGTAGGTCTTGTATATGTTTGGCGTAAAGGTGTTTTGAATTGGAACGAGTAAAGCACCTCCGAGAAGCTCTACAGACATCCCCTCCACGCGACTGAAGATATGGAACGAGTATCGAAGCTCTCGGCCCTCGTGCGACGTTTGCCGGGCTGGTTTTGGTTTTCCGGGCTCTGCTTCCTCCTTTTCTGTCACTTCGCTCACGGGCGTTTCTGGTGGCAGGAACTTGTCTGTAGCTTCACCCCTTATTGGACGCCCTTCGTTCTTGTAGGTCTTGTTGTGACGGTCTACAGATACAGGATCGGCCGTCTGCGGTTGTCACGGTTCATCCTGATGGCGGGCCTTCAGACCTGGATTGTTTTTCTAGTGTTCAATATAGCCCGGCCCTACCTTTATTTCGAGAAGTGGCCGGTGGTAACTGGAGAGCGTGTCACGCAGTTGGGGGTGCTGGTCGCACCCTTCCTCTTCGAAGGACCGGTTGCTGACAGATTGGATGTTGTGATCCGCAACTATCGTCCTGATCTGATGGTGGTGATAGGCAATCAGAACGCTACTAGTGCGCAGAGCGTCGAGCTCAAGGCATTTCCCTTCATTGAGCAGCAGCAGAGCCTGGCAGAGGGTGTAGGCATTCGGATGTTTTCTAAACACCGAATTTTAGACGAGTTGCACGGGGGTGTAGGTTTCGCGGCGTTGCCCGCAATGTACAAGAAACTCAGGCTCCCTGACGGAGAGCTGCTAGAGGTTGGTGCGCTTTCGTTGTCTCCGTTGGAAAGCCAGGAAGCATTCGAGGATAGCAAGCTGACATCCAGAAGAATCGCAACTTTGGTGAGAAATAGCGCTCAGCATCGAATCGTGGTGGGAAGTTTTTTCGGATCACCTTTTTCGAAAATCGTTTCGATGTATGTGCAGCAAGGTAGGTTGCGCTCTGTGATGTTCGGACGCGGATTCCAGAGCA
Organism: Bdellovibrionota bacterium; assembly: GCA_044351795.1. GTDB lineage: Bacteria > Bdellovibrionota_C > UBA2361 > UBA2361 > OMII01 > OMII01. Next base: position 7,860 of record JBILFA010000065.1, read on the forward strand.
CCTGGGACATGCAGAGCCCCATACTCAGATTGCCGGTGGACCATGCCTTTGTTTCGAAACATCTCAGAGTCGAGGAGGTCGCTCTTTTTGACGTTCCCGACTCTCGACATCGAGGGATGTTTTTCAAAGTTATAGTCGAGCCACGTGCCCTTGCGCGAGGGGCGCCGACCGTAAAGCCGGAAGTGCCGCGCTTTAATTCCGTTGAGACGAAGAAACCTTGAATACAGATACGGTCGTTTTGCGATTAGCTTTGTGGCCTGTTTTGGTGGATTGCGAGGAAGTCGCAACTTTGGTGTGAGAAGTAGGGGTCGGGAGATTCGAAACTGTGGTGCCCTGGGGCACACTAAATCCGCAGCACTGAGATACCAGCTTGATGAAGTCGTGGTCGTCCTCAGGCAGGTTCGTGAAGCTTGCAATAGTCAGGAGAGCGGCGCTGTTTTTTGCTGATCTCCAGGCAAACAACGCTCCCTTGAGGCTCGTGCTCCGGATGGTATGCAGCGGTATTCCTAATTGCTCGAGATGGGCGATGCGTTGCTCCTCGGGCACGCCATGCAGTGCTCGCTCGGTATCCGACGCGGAGTGACCGGTCGACAGCAAGGCTTGTCGCAAGGCGATAGTTATCGCATTTCGATAACAGTAGCGGCGTTGCCATAAAAAGTATTCAAACAATCGATCGGTTGAGGGGAGCTCACTAAGTCGAGCGTTGAATGTTGCTGCCAATCCGCTAATCCTAAGAAAGTGTATCGCGGCAGCGGAAGAAAATGACGATATGATGGTACTCCTTCGAAGCGGATTTGTGTTCTCCGCCGGATCGAGAAAAAGAGAGATTTCATCTCCTTGGACAAAGGCTAGCTTGACTCGGAACGACGATGTCATCAGATTTATCGCCGTTTCATGAAATACCTCGGTAATATGAGGCCCGGTCGGATACTCGTCTCCGAGTTCACTCCAGTCTCCGAAGCGGTGCGCATCGAGCCGTATCACGAGGCGGCTGTCGGGTAGAATGAAGCCGTCGTTGTATGTTTCGAACCGCTCCATAGAGCGCTGAAGCTCTCCTATGCCCCGTGATGTCGTCTTTCGCTCGTCCATGATCCTGTTCAAACACTACCAAACTAAGTATCGGCGCTATGTGGGGCGCGCTGAAGGTTACAGGCGCAGCAGAGATGTTAGCAATGGCACGATTTGAAGGGGGGGCACAGCTTCGCAGCAGGGCCCGTCTTGGGCCTGGGGGCACAACCACGGGCTTTTACACGTAGCTTGGAGGCTCGGCTTTTAAAAACCGCTCAGCTGTATACCCCCGCCATTTCCGAATGGACGTAACGGCCGAGAGGCGCTCGCTACAGACTGCTGGAGGACGCCATTGTTACCTTGCTTACCGCGCACAACTATCGACTTGAGCATACTCAACTGCTCCCTCTCGGAGAAGAGGTAGTCCATGTGATTGATCTTGCGCTTTTGATAGTAGGGAAGCACAGGAGCGTTATCGTCACCACCAAAGCGGCATAGGGTACCCTCCCCGTAGTTACCGCGACCGTCGAAAACGGACCCAGATTCGTAACAATCCGCAAAGGAGTTAAAGGCGGGGAAAAACGTCAGCAGGACTAGTAGGCAAGCTTTCTTCATGACACGCTCCATCGAATCGACTTGATCAGAGTATACGACAATCCCTCTTCGTACTAAAGCGTCGTTTCTACGCCTACTTGGTTGCTGTATGTAGAGAGGAGGGTATTGTAAGTCCGTGAAAGGAGGATACTTTGGGTATCCGAATGAGTTTAGCTGCGGCTGGTCATGTACTCGGACTCGAGTGCTTGCCGCACAGTTCGGGGGGTAAATCCAAGCACAGAGAAGAGGCGAGTCGAGTTGAGAGACACGTCTTTCGGCCGTAACGGTGCTGCGGTGATTTCTCTACGACTTCCTTCACGAATAGTATCGGCCGAAAATCCCCCTATCTGTGCAATAAGCCGCCCGAACTCGACCCGAGAAAGTCTCTCCGGGCCTCCACAGTGCCACACTCCCGAGAGCTTGCGCTCGCATGTCGATATGAGAGCTCGGGCGGCATCGTCGAGGTGCATCGGGGTTCGAAACTCATCCTTGAAGAGAACGAGTTCTCGGCGATCACGCAACGACTCTTCAATCCATCCGAGAACCCCTTTGGAGGCAGAGAGGGTGTGGCCATACAGGAGAGAGAGTCGCACCACGGCACCTATCGTGTTTTCGAGGAGTACTCTCTCTGCTTGGCGTTTTGTGCGCGCATACACGGATACGGGACACGGGAGTGCGTATTCGTCGAACCCGCCCTCTGGAGCTCGACCTCCATCGAAGACCAGGTCCGTGGATGCCGTTACCATGTGTGACTGAAAGCATCGGGCTAAATCTCCAAGCATTCGGGTAAAGCCGACGTTTGCCAAGTGAGCGCGTGGGGGATCGTTTTCGCACTCGGTGGGAGACGAAAGAGCGGCGAGATGAAGGATGTGAGTCGGGGGGCGCGATGACAATTCCCTTTCGAGCCCGCATGTCTTCGACACATCATCAATGAATATCTCAGAAGAGCCGAGGGGAAGCACGCATTCAGCGCGAGATGAACGCACGACGGTCAGCTCGATATCCGAGGTACGAGAGAGGCGCTGAATTACAGCGTTACCCAGGAGTCCTGACGCACCAGAAAGAAGGAGCCGCATAGCCCCTTTATAGTCTGACACTAGACGCTTTCCCAGCGAAAAGTCGCAATGGCGGACACCTCGGACATTCCCGAGTCGAACGAACGTGGTGAGTGAAGGCAGAGTCGCTCGGCGGGATAGGGAAAATATGCCGGTTTCTGCGGTTACGGCCTCCGGGCGCGTGCCGGGATGGGGGCGGCGTTGGCCGCCAGGTGCACGCTTCTACGACGCAAGGGGTACTTGGGAGTTGGAAGCTAACGGGCCGACCTTGGCCGCAGTCTTGCACGAGAGTGTCAATGAGCAGCTCTCTGGGGCAGTTATTGCCTAGGCGTTTAGCGGTGCTCAGCCACAAAGGAAGCCATGAGACTTGAGTCAGCACTCTTAACAAGCCGCGAAGGGATCACTGCCCACGGCCAAGCTATTGCGGTGGTGGGCGACAATATAGCAAACGTAAGTACCACAGCTTACAAGACTGCTCGCCCGGAGTTCACTGACATTCTCGGAGAGGCAGCAGGGGCTCGAAATTCAGCGACCGTCACGGGCGCCGGTGACGGAGTGCAGGTTGGTCGAGTAAGAACCATCCAGGAGTCTGGGCCGATTGAGGTGACCGGCAGGGAGCTTGATGTGTCGATTTCAGGGGGAGGGTTCTTCATGGTGGGAGCAGCAGATGCTCCGCAATTGACCAGGGCAGGCAACCTCGAGATAAATGCGCAGGGAAATCTGAGCACTTCCTTTGGTCAGGAGATACTCGGATACTCCGGCGCCGACCTGGCAAATCTCGGGGCGATCAATATGTTTGCCGTGAATACAGTCGGAATCGCGACCACTCAAGTACAGATGTATGGCAATGTGAACGGTAGTGCTCCCGTGGCGCAGCCGCCCGCAAATCCCGAAAAATTCCGAGACGTCAATGATGCACTTTCTTTCGGTGCCTCGCAGGTAATCTATGATTCCCAAGGTACTCGTCATGATGTTCTGGTAGCGTTTTTTCGCACTGCAACAAATACATGGCAAGTCCGCGCATACGCGGAGGGAAGCGAGGTTGGTGGGACCGCAGGAGCTCCCACGCTCCTCGGAGAGGCAACGTTGACTTTCAATGGTAATGGGTCAATAGAAGAGGCTCAACGGGCAGGGGCTCAACTCAACGTGACCGCCAACTGGGTTAACGGCGCAGCGCCCACTAACGCCACAATAGACCTGGGCAATTTCACACAGTTCTCAGGTAATTCACTAATAAATAACATAATTCAAGATGGACGAGGTGTCGGTAGTATTTCCGGGTATGAATTCGAAACCGATGGGCGCATATTTGCGCGACTCGATACAGGAGAGCGATCGCAAGTAGGAACCATCCCGCTAGCCGTGTTCAAGAGCTCAGACGGATTGCTGAGGACTGGTACATCAGCATACTCCCCCAGCGAGGAGTCAGGCGAGCTCGAGGTCGGTAAAGCGGGTATCGGTCTTCGAGGTTCAATAGAGGGGAAGACGCTCGAGCGTTCGACTGTGGACATCGCCAAACAGTTCGTGGACCTCGTCGTCTACCAGCGCGGATATCAAGCTAACTCTCAGGTGCTTTCGGCAGCCAGCGAACTTCTGCAGGGTACAATCCAGCTTATCCGCTAGACTAGGCTTCAAGGCAGCGGATTGTAGGCGGTTAAGTGCATCTCCCTGACCTCTGGACGGCGCAATCGGTACGTGCCGCCGAGAGCGGGCCATTCCCAATCAGGATCATGGTCTTTTGGTGCTTAGCCGCCAAATATGTTAGGAAAGGCTTGCGTCCGCAAGGACCTTACAACTTCTTAGTTGTCGTCGCGCGCACTTTTCTCGGACCTTTTCACGGGGTATTCGTCCTCTGCCGCATGCTGGTAGATGCCAACGAGGAACCAGCCTGAGTTGGTCGGCTGATCGGAGATACATATGGTATATGTTATTGGTAACGGTGTTGTTCTTGTCCTTTCGTTGGTGCTGTTCTGGATGACTCGCATGCACGATGGACTAGCTGCGAACCTCCCCCTGACTCGTGAGCAGCTTGTGGTGCTTCTGACCGGGGTGTCTGCAGTGCTGTTTGGATTCTCACTGTGGCGTGCAACTGTTGACGTCCGCAAACGCCGCGAAGCCCGGAATTTCATGAAGAACCTCGAGACGGAGCGGCAAGCCCGAGCAGATCTCGACGACACGGTGCGACAACAGGCAGCGCGCATAGCGGCCTTAGTTCAGGTTGAGGTAGACAAAGAGAGACTCGTACGTCGGGAAGTCGAGTGTCTGGCTGAGATAGAGAGTCTACGCAAAGCGCTCAAGCAGGCCGAAGCTCGTCGCGAGCAGGAGAACGCCGCTCAGAATGCCAATGGAAAAGAGTTTATCCACCTGTTGTCACGACTTCAGGAAAAAGGCCGATTCGTTGACTTCCTGATGGAGGAGATCGGCAGTTACTCGGATCAGCAGGTCGGAACCGCTGCTCGCTTCGTACATGACGGATGCCGGGCCGTGGTGCGCGAATATCTCGATCTCGCGCCCGTTCAATCGGGAGATGAGGGAGCTTCCATAACGTTTCCCGAGCCTCGTAGTCCTGCTGAGATACAGTTTCTTGGGCGCAGTGCCGCAGTTTTTCCGGTGACTGGACGTCTCGTTCATCGTGGATGGAGGGTCGTCAAGTCTCGCCTTCCGCATATCATCGCTCAGGCGGATACAGGTGTGCCGTCGGATATCGTTGCTCCTGCACAAGTAGAGCTTAACTAGAATTAGTAAGGTATATGAGTTCATCTACACTTGTTTTAGGGATCGATCTCGGTACGTCTAACTCTGCCGTTGCGTGTTGTCGTGATGCGAAGACGTGTGAACTCCTCCCGATTCTTCAAACGCTCTCCTCTGATGCTCAGATCGAGAGAGAGTTGTTGCCATCGATGTTGTTTGCTCTCCCGGAGCACGAACCGAGAGATGCTACCGGAATGGTGCCGTGGTTCAATGCTGAGCAGAACTCATGGGTAATCGGACAGTATGCGCGGGAAAGAGGTGCTAGCTTACCTGGGCGGTTGGTTTCCTCGTCGAAGTCGTGGCTGTGTAATCTCGTCATCGATCGACGGGCGCCGATACTCCCCTGGCAGGGCGAGGAGAACGTCAAACGGATCTCGCCTGTCGACGCAGCGGTCGATATCCTCTCACATCTCCACCACAGTGTCGCTCTGCGTGAGGGAGATGACGCCGCTTCCAATGCGCGCGTAGTGATTACCATTCCTGCATCTTTCGAGGAATCGGCGCGAGCTCTCACCGTAGAGGCTGCTCATCATGCTGGATGGCGAGATGTGGCTCTCTTGGAAGAGCCGCTTGCTGCGCTGTATTCGTGGCTTGAAACGCATGCCGACACCTGGAGGAAAATGCTCTCGGTCGGTGATGTCATACTCGTGTGCGATGTAGGGGGCGGAACCTCCGATTTTAGTCTCATTGCAGTTACTGAAGAGGAGGGAGACCTCGCCTTCAAGCGAATTAGTGTCGGAGATCACATCCTGCTCGGCGGCGACAATATGGATCTGGCTCTGGCTCACATACTTCGACGGCGCTTGCTCGATCAGGGGCGAGAGCTCGATCAGTGGCAGTTTGCAAGCCTGGTTCAAGGGGCTCGAGCAGCAAAGGAAGCTTTGTGTTCAGAGCTACACCTAGAACAATATACAGTCTCCATACCGTCGAGAGGCTCGGGGCTTTTTGCCGGTTCATTGAGCGTAGAGATTGCTCGTAGGGACGTCGAGGAGATCGTCCTGGATGGATTCTTTCCTATCGTCGACATAGCCGCTCATCCGCGTGAGCGAAGGGCTACCGGATTACGAGAGTTTGGATTGCCCTACGCAAGCGATCCCGCTATCTCAAAGCACTTGGCGGCATTTTTAGCGCGGAGCGCCCGTAATGCCCTTCAATCCGAAGAGCTGGCTACCTTCGTGAGAGAGGGCATAGTTCGTCCAACCAAGATCCTATTCAACGGCGGTGTCTTCAGAAGTGAGCGATTCAGGGGACGCATCGTAGAGCAAGTAAACGCGTGGAGTCCGGCAGAGGGTGTTCTGCCTCTCGACCAATCCGATCTCGAGAGCGCTGTAGCAAAAGGAGCAGCATACTACGGCGGTGTGGTGTCCTCCGGGCAGGCCTTGCGCATCCGGGCCGGTCTTAGTCGCTCGTACTACATCGGCGTCGAACCCAGTGAGCTTGCCGTGCCCGGTGTGCAGACTCAGATGAAGGGGATCTGTGTGGCTCCTCAAGGCCTCGAAGAGGGGAGCCAAGTAGAGATATCAGAGCGGGAATTCATTCTCGCATCCGGCGAATCTATCGAGTTCAAGCTTTTCAGCTCCAGCGAGAGATCCGCCGATGTCGAGGGGAGTGAAGTTCCCCATGCAGAGACCACCCTCGATGATGCAGGAACTATCAAAGCGACGATTGAATCGGTGGAGCCGTATCTACCTGTAGTGATTCATAGCCGCCTCTCGGAAGTCGGAACGCTCGAGATCTCGTTGCATAGGAGAGGCGGAGAGGGGGCGTGGCGTTTTGAATTCGATGTAAGAGGGAAGTCTCAGCTGTAAGGTGTTTTTTACGGAATGGCATTAGGTCAATGACAACAAAGAGCCGCTATTGTGTCGGTATCGATCTTGGTACTACGAATTCCGTCATCGCATACATCGATACTTTGACGGCAGATGTGGGGGCGGAATTCTCCCGTGTCTTTCCAATTGCACAGAGGGTTGGTCCTACTTCAGTTCAGACTCTGGATTATCTCCCGTCGGCGCTGCTTTACGAGCCGCAAATTGAATCAAAATGGACAGCAGGACGTTACGCGTCTGATCAGGCGCGCTATCAGCCTCAGAGAGTGGTGGTCTCGGCCAAGTCGTGGCTGTGCCACGCCGCGGTCAATCGGGAAAGTATGATCCTACCCTGGGGGTCGACAGAAGTCCCCACAGAGGATCATATCTCTCCGGTCGGAGCGGCATCCCGTGTTCTCTCCGCTATTCGAGATGCATGGAACCGAGAGATGGCGGGGGGCGAAGCGGATTACCGCTTGGAAGAGCAGGATGTGGTGATTACGGTTCCCGCATCTTTTGACGAAGTGGCTCAAGAGCTTACGTTACGTGCTGCCCACGATATAGGTTTGATGCGTGTGCGATTGTTGGAAGAGCCGCAGAGCGCTTTTTATAGGTGGCTCGAATCATCAGAGCACCGACTTCGATTCGATCAACTGGTTTTGGTTTGTGATGTTGGCGGTGGGACGACCGATCTGAGTCTTTTTGAAGTCTCAAAGGGACCAGGCGTGCTTCCTCGCATCTCTCGTTTGGACGTGAGTGATCACCTCCTGCTCGGAGGGGATAACATCGATGCTACTCTGGCAGAGCATCTTGGAGCGCTCGTGCGAGAGAAGCAACAAAACGAGCTCTCCTTTTCGCAGAAGCTCGCGCTCAGGGCAATCGCACGAGATGTGAAGGAGCAGGTGCACTCCGGCTCTTCCGAAGCGGAGAATAATCTTTTGGTCTCCGTTCCAGCCTCAGGATCATCGCTGTTTGCAAACTCGATCTCGCTTGAAGTTTCTGCACGCCATCTGAGAGAAATGGTGATGGAGGGGTTTTTTCCCGTCTGTTCGCCGGATGAGCGCCCTGCGTCGTCACGGGGAGGACTGAGAGATGTTGGACTACCCTATGCACGAGACCCCCGCATTACGGCCCACCTCGCTGCTTTTCTGCGAGGACGTTCGATCGGAGCAGTTTTGTTTAACGGCGGCACCCTGCGAGATCCTTCTCTGCGTCAGAGGACCTTGGAGTGCTTGACATCGTGGCAATCGCAGCAGCTCGAGGAGTTGCAGAATAAAGATTTCGATTCCGCGGTGGCGCGTGGGGCTGCATGGTACGCATTCATGCAGCGGCAGCGAGACGATAGACTCATCTTTGCCGGATATCCGAGGTCGCTCTACCTTGAGCTGTATCGAGAAAGGCGTGTCGAAGCTCCTAAGCTTTTGTGTATTGTCCCGAAGGGATACTCCGGTGATGAGCCGCTCATTGTTGAGTCGGCCGGTTTGTCAGCCTTGGTGGATCGACCTGTACGGTTTCAGGTCTGGAGTTCGCTTACGCGCAGTGACGACTCTCCCGGCTCCGTTATATCGGAGAGCGAAGGTGAAGTGCGACCGCTTGCTAGTCTCGTAACAAAGCTCTCCCTTCCGAGTGGTCATTCGTTACAAGGGGGCTCTCGACTGTCGATCTCCCTCGCAGCGATGCTTTCGGAGACTGGATTACTTGCGCTCGAATGCCGAGGCGCAGTGCCTCTGGCCAGTGGCGCTTCGCATGACGCTTCATGGAAGCTTACGTTTAATGTGCGTAAGGAAGATGAGCAGGACCTGTCGGAGAGCGACGCCGCAGATCTCTCTCCTGCCGTTGTGCAGCGATGTATCGAGGTGATCGATCGATACTACGGTCGTCGCAAAGGTGCAGAGGATGAGGAGCGACCAAAAGGCCTGTTCAAATCGCTCGAGGACGCAAGTCGAATAAAGCGCGAGGAGTGGAGTATGGCGCTCATGAGGGCGATGTGGCCGGCATGCGAGCGTGGTTTGACACGTCGCGCTCGCTCGCTGGAACACGAAGTGAGCTGGTTGAACCTCGCAGGATTCATACTTCGTCCCGGCTTCGGTGCATCCATGGATGCGGTTCGCATGGATGAAGCCTGGAGGGTGCAGGAAACGGGTCTCGCTTTCCCCAAAGAAACTGCATCGCGAGCTGCGGCGTGCATATTTTGGCGCCGAATCGCAGCGGGGCTATCAGTCCGACGTCAGGAGGTTCTGTTTCGGCACTATTTCGCAGATGTTGCCAAGTCTCCGCTCTACGGTCCTGAGCTCCTACGGATGCTTGCTTCTCTGGAACGAGTCGACATGGATTCCAAGGAACAATTCTTTCAAGCGCTCTTTCAGATTGTAACTTCACCGAAGAAACATACGTTTGGCAATGCGCCGGGGTGGGCACTCGAAAGATTACTGGCTCGTCTGCCTCTGTGCGGTGAGCTTGACGCAGTCGTGCCGGGTTCGGTTGCGGGGCGATGGACCGAGATGATTGTAGAGGGTCGAGACATACGCCTTAGCACTCAAGAGATGCACGGAATATTACTCAGTGTCGCGGCTAAAACTGATGATTCGAGACGAGATATCGATCCGGCACTCAAAGCGAGGATCATAAAAAAGCTTCGTTCCACCGGAGCACCAACCGCGAGTCTAGCTGGGTTGCAGCATGTAATTGAGCTCGAGCATAAGCAGGTCTCTCGATTGCTTGGAGAGAACATGCCAGCAGGACTAGTGTGGACAGTACAAGCGGATAGATGACACAAGGACGCCGCCAGGTTGGCGGCTCACTGCCCGGCAACTATCAGCTCCTTCGAGAGCTGCATGACGAGGTCTTCGGATTCCTGCTGCGGACAGAGATCCTTGAGTGATTGAGAGACCAAGCTAAGGAGTCGCGATTGGTTGTTTAGAATGAGCTCCAGTTGCGGGTCAGGGTTTCCCCCGAGAAGGACGATTTCACGTTCCTTCATCAATCGAAACATCGCATGAGTTACGATCTGCGCCGCACGACGATACGAGGGTTCCTGAAGCTTTGTGAAGAGACGTGAGATGCTCTGCGTAATGTCGATCGCTGGAAGTACCCCCATGGTAGCTAGCTCTTTACGGAGAACGAGATGCCCGTCGAGTAGGCTCTTAATCTCGTCAGCTAACGGATCGATATCTTCATCCTGGTTTGTAAGTACCGTGTAGATCGCCGTGATCGATCCCTGGGGCGAGGTGCCAGCCCTCTCCAGGAGCTTGGGTAGCTGTGTATAAACAGAGTTGGTATATCCGTGTCGAACGGGCATTTCACCGGCAGCAAGGCTCGTTTCCCGTATTGCTCGAGCCATACGTGTCAATGAGTCGACAATGAGCAGGACTCTTTTGCCGCAGTCGCGAAAGTACTCAGCGATAGCAGTAGCCGTGTAAGGAGCTGTTTGTCGCATCAATGACGAGTCGTCGCTGGTAGCAACTACGAGTACGCTACGAGCGAGACCCTCTGGGCCAAGTGTTTCCTCGATAAACTCTCGAACTTCACGACTCCGTTCTCCGACGAGTGCAACGACGATTACATCGACGGCTGCTCCGCGAGCAATCATAGCCAGTAAGGTAGATTTGCCGACCCCTGCGCTCGCAAAGATCCCTACCTTTTGTCCGTATCCTATGGTGCAGAAACCATCGATTGCGCGGACTCCAGTCGACATTTTCTCTTCAATCATCGGTCTGATGGAGGCTGGGGGAGGGCGCATAGTGAGGCTTCTCCGCGACATGGTCGGAGGTTCGTGGTCGATGTCGTCGGTAGGGATGCCCAATGGGTTAATAGTGCGGCCGAGGAGTCCGGGCCCGACCTTCACCAACGGTTGCGTTCCACGAGTGCGTACGTCCGTGCCGGGACAGATTCCGTCGGGATCCTCGAATAAAGCAATCGAGAAGAGATTGTCATGGAACGATACTATCTGACCGCTCTTTCTCACGCCGTCCCGGGTGTCCATCCAGCAGAGGTCTCCGACGGCAGCTTGGGGTATGCGGGCCAGAATTGAGCCCCCTTGAGCTGACACTATCTCCCCAACGAGGGTAAGTGACCTCAGGGTGTCTGTAGTAGTAGTCATCCTTCCTCCGCTTTGGAGGATACAGAAATTTCGTCTGATTCAAGCTCCAGTAAAGCTTCACGCCATGCCGACTCGACAGCGCCCTCTTCGCATTTCAGACGAAAGTCGATGCTTTTCAATGAGTGGT
>JBILFA010000121.1:0-10615 GCA_044351795.1 Bdellovibrionota bacterium
TTTCGTACCGGGGGTGATAGACAAGGTGAAAACAGCGGCCACGTTTGAGGATTTGGAGAGCCTTGGAGAGCATAGGTAGGAAGGTTTCGGGGTGTCTTTCGAAGGTTTGTTGAACGATTCTTTCGGCAAGGTGATAAGCCAGCAAAGATGCGTCGTGCTCTGCTTTGCTGATCGCGTCAGCGTAACGGCTGCGAACTCCATCTAGGACCTCTTCGGTTTCCTTGCGGGCTGCCTGTAGCCCATCCTGGTACCCTCGCCGCCGAGCACGCTCACGGATGCGTCGAGCTGAATGGACGGCCCTGCGGCGAATTCTCTGAGATATCTCGTGTGCCTCGTTGCGAGCGATTCGTACCAGCGCCCTGCACCAGTCGACGGGCAGATGGGAGGTGGTACCAGTACCCCTGAGGACGGCAGTGATCATAGGCTGGAGCTCCCTTACTTGATGCTTTCCCCTATTGCCTGCAAGTCACGCTGTCTGCCAGCAATAGGATATGTCACCCGGACACATCGTGTCGGATATATGGTAATCGGCAACACTCAAGAAAAGTTGCGGGCCGCGGATCGATTAGGGAAGTAATTCTTGGCGGACCGCCTCGCGCGCTATGGCTAGTGCTTTGCGAGTTTGACTCAGTCGTTCAAGGGTAGATGCGGATTGGAGAGCCAGGGAGATGGTATCCCAGGTCGCTCGATTAATTCCGAAGAGCGCCGTTACACGGGCAAACGCAGTCGAAAGTTCAGGGTGGGTTCCCTTCTCGTCGAGCTTGCCGCCGCTCTGGGTCTCCAAAGTCCTTACATAGTCGAACCAAAGAGATTGGTCGACCGTAATGCCTTGAGTTTCAGTGAAGTCGTGCAAGAGGGCGAGAGCATGTGAGGTGTTCCAGACGCCGGCTCCATATTCGATATGTGCAGCTCGAATAAGCTCGGGAAGAGCACGTGATCCAATTTCATCGATCTCGCACTCGACATTTGTAAAATCTTCTATGGGACGAAGATGCATCTCCAAAGTAGGAGCAAGCTCTACCTCAACGTTGGGAGCGATCGTAACTGTTTCGGAACGCATGATGTGTAGGTCGGGGTATTTTATGCTTGGTATTGCGCCTTTCCAATTCAGTTCAGATCGTTCGCCTAATAGCGTGTGATGTCGCCCTCCCGAGATACTTACAGCGTGGTCGATTAGAGCGGATGAAAATACCCCCAGAAAGAGGCTGGAACCGGAGCCGTGTTGCCGCTTGAGTTCTTCTGTCTTTTCGGCAGCAACGTCAGATAGCGCGCTCTTAACCGCGCTATAAAGAGCGAGGAGTCTACCTGTACGTTGGGCGAGGAATGTCGCGGCCGCCGCTGCCACAACGTCAATACCGTTAGCTGTGCCTTGGATTATATGCGTGAGTGTCCCAACTCCGAGAATCGTCGCGACGCTCCCTGTAACAATGCAGTTCGTAAGAATCCTCATAGGATTGAAAGGACCTTTGCTGATGAGGATCTCTTTCATCGCAGCTACAGGATTTTCCGCTGCCATTACCTCGATTTGCCGACGTGCTCGGTTAGTCATCAGGTGCAAGAGTCCGGCCCGATTAAGGTCTACTACCTCTTGTCCTAAGGTGCCGCTGGTGCAGAGAGAGGAGAGAACAGTGTTAGTCGTAGGAGAAGAGCCGCTCCCCATATGCGCGGTCTGAGAGGTAAGGTCGAACATGACATGCGTACCGGTCACGTTTGTTAGGAGGTGTTGTCTCTGGCCAGCCGGTGTACAAGACAACGGGAGCTCTGGGCCGACCGAATAGGCGAGAGGGAGCGATCCGCCACTTGCGAGCCACTTCCAGACACCGGACTCCCTCTCTGGTCTGAAGTATCCTGGGAGTTCCGAATCGATCTCCTTTACGATACGAGACAGCAGGGCTTGAGCACGTTGAGGTTGGTGAGCGAGTCGTTCCAAGACCACTGGGTCGGTATCGAATAGGGACGTTCCGTTCATGACCTCTTCGAGAATCGGCGAGAGGCGGCGTTCTTTGAACGCGAGCAGTGCTTGCAGTATGGGAGACCCTGAAATTCGATCGGGGTCGAGCTCGGAAAGGAGCTCGAAGGCGTAGCGTGACCGTTCAGCCAGGGGGTGTAACAGCTCGCCTCCCGGCTGTCGTTCCCGAATATCTTTGAGAGGGTCGACGAGAAGGGTTGCCTGCGAGAGGTCCACCTTGAGGTCTGTGGCTTCGAAGGCTTTCCCCTGAGCGTTAGCCGCGATCGTTACCGAGTGCCCCTCTTCAGTAGTTACTTGATACTGCATACGTTGCCCTCGGTTAGTAGGTTCCTTCGCTCTCAACCCCGCCGACATAGTAGCGGGAAATTATGCGTTAGCCAAAAGCTAGGGCCATACAGGGGGTATCTGTCGCTATCGGTAGCATTTGGCTCGGATATCGCAGAAGTCGCCCCACGAAACTGATAGGGAGGCACCATCTTGGCCGACAAGCATCGCTTTCCGAAGTAGCGAGCCTGATGCCATATGCGGATTGGGGTGTCGGGGCCAGTCATGGTATTTAACAGGCTGCGGAAAAATGCTCTTCTGCTGCGAAATCCGATCTTTCGGCGCTGGTCGAAGATGAGAGCGCGAAAAAATCCTCAATGTATCGCAGCGGATACACCTGCGGTTTTTTCACGCTCTCATCTTCGACCATCACCAAAACCTCGAATTTCTCGCTACGAAGCCATTTTCCGCAGCCTGTTAAGCATGAAGCCTTCGTATAAGAGGTAGGGCATTCGGTTGGGAAGGTTCGGATCCTTCGCTCAAAGCTCATCCGAAGGGGTTCATTTTTAGTTTCAAAGCTGACCTTATGAGCCAAGTGACAAGCGGTTTGATCTCGTACGCTAAGCGAATCCCTAAAGGCAGAGAGCTTCTCGTGTGCTCTATAGGAGCGCTCGTGCTCGCCACACTTTCACTGTGGCTCTTTCTGTGGAACCTCGGCGGCTCTTCGATCTCGGGTGCATCGGATGAAGTAATCTATGTGAGGATGATTCAGGGAATCCTGCATGGAGATCACATCTTTCCCCTATATCATGGAAACTCTCCTTCCTTCGAGAAGCCCCCTCTGAAACTCTGGCTGAGCTCGGTGTTTCCGCTTGTGTTGGGAGAAAGCAACTTCTCATTTCGTCTCATGGATGGTGTTTTAGGGATCGGCTCCGTACTGCTAACGGTGCTAGTCGCGTACCGGCTTTTCGGTTCTCTCATAGGTGCTCTCTGCTCCGGATTTATCGTGCTCAGTGCTCCGGAATGGCTCCTCTTCCACCACAGCTTTCGAACAGTCGTGTTAGATGGACTACTCACAACCTTATCGCTTGGGATGGCTTGCGCCGCGTGGTCGGTAATCGACCGACGTTCTCGCGATGAGCCGATTCATCTTCAGATCTGGACGTTGACGATGCTGGGGAGCCTTGCAGTTCTGACAAAGAGCGTCGGCGGTTTAGTGCCATTGGCGTGTGCCGCATGTGCGATCTGTATAGTTGAACCTACATGGCGGAGATGTCGGCAACTGTGGCCTCTCGTGCTCCCAGCTTTGGTACTTGCGGCTTACGTAGGAGTGGTGGCTCTAGTTGGGGGATACTCTGCTCTAAGGATATTCATCGGTATAGAGATCCTCGATAGGGTGATGAGCGGTTTTGAAGGCCACAATACTGGTGACAGCTGGTTCTATCTCCGATACGTGTTCTCTCGAGGAGGACTGGCACCAGCGTATCTCTTACTGATCGGCGTGGCGGGCTCATTGCTTGCGGCGCGATCGAATCCTCAGTTTTGCTTCCTTTTACCGTGGCTGATTCTTCCTATTGCCCTGTATTCCCTCTCGAGCTCGCGAGTCCCGTGGTACGTGAGCCCGTTCGTACCTTTTGCAGCGATCCTGTCCGTTTTCGGGACGACGTGGTGCGTAGAGCGGGTTAAGCGTAAAGGATCTCGGTATGTGCTCAGCATCGTGGTTTTGATAGTTGCCGTACCTCCGTATGCGCGGGCGCTCGATCGAGCCATGCAGCAGGTCGCTCAGCCCGTACGACGCATCGAAATCGATACCGTGGTGGAGGGGCTCAAGAGAAAGTACGATCGCTTCATTGTGGTGGGAAAGGCATGGAGTGGGAGAAGCCAGCCCATTCGAGGGCGCTTTAACGTAGAAGGGATTTACCGTGAGATGCTCAAGCCGAACCTTGCGGTATTTGCAACCCCTACTGAGATCGAAGAAAAGGGGCGATACGTTGCGTTCGTAAAAGAAGACGATGTCGACGCGATGCCTAGTGGAGGTTCCATCATTGCGAAGCTCAGCCCTAACGGTATGCGGCCTCATACGCTGGTGGTCATAGCATACGATATCATCAGCTAGCTGCACCTTCGCCCTCTCAGGACGAAAGGTGTGGGTGTGAGGACTAGGGCACTATGGTTTCCAGTCACCGCGCGCCACTGCTAGCGAAGCTGATTCCCAAGCGTTTCTTCATATGTGTATTCCCTGATCAGGTGCATTTGTCGAAAGGTTGAGTTTTTCGGCTCATCGTGGAATCGAGTGGGTGGTGGCGAGCGCTGAGAGAACATAACCTCATCGCCGAGAAGGCGTTGTCGGCCAGCGGATATCGATGCTCTCTAGATCAATCGGTTGGTTCAAAGGGATAGAGATTTCGGCGTTCAAGCGAAGCTGAGGAAGTTCTCCAAAGGCATCGTCTTGCCGTGCTACGTGGACTCGTAACGTGTGATGTGATCCAGGAGTAACGCTGAAGGATGAGAGATCGTACTGCAGTTCGTTTCGTATCGTCGTACGAGCGTCTTCGGTGAGGACAGTAGGCTCGATCGTCGCGCTGGTCTTCAGGTAGTCGATTAGAGAAGATTCGAAACGATAGAGAATGCAGGAAGATGCTAGCGCAGCGGAACCCCTCAAGGATTTTATAAAGTGTCCTATCGCTTCCGCTACACATTCCTCTGCTATGAGCGCAGAAATGTGCGAGATCTCTTCGGTGTGTTCGTTCCATACTATCGTGAGGCGAACAGGCCCTGCAGTAAAACGCTCTGGTGGAAGAAGGTCGTGGTCGCTGCGCGTCAACGCGAATGTTGGGTCAAGGGCTTCACTAAAGTCGGGAAGGAGAAACTCCGCGGTGTCATCCCAATAAAACTCGAACCATAACATCTCTTCCTGTTCTGTAATTCGACGTGGAGAGCCGCTGGTTGTTCGTATTTCGCGAAAATGAATCGTTTCATCCGACAAGAGTGAGTCAAGCGCTCCGCTGGAAAGAGAAGAGAGGATTCGCTTCTGTATGTCTGCGAGACGCAGTGTAAGGATCGGTGAGGAGTGAGTGCTGGCACAACCCCATAAATCAGCCATGCAATCATCAAGAGAGTCGCTCACTGTGTAGGAATCGAGGGACTCCTGTAGAGATAAGGAGTCGGTAATTTCGTGAGAATTGATGGAAAAGTTGCCAGGGGTGTCTGCGGCCGGTGTGGGCGCTGCGAGCAAGGAGAAGGTCCAGCAAGGGGATTGGGGTCGCGAGGATTCCGAAGGCGTGCTCGAATCTATTTCACTGCGCATACTGAGTTATCCTCTTCGCTCGCTGCAACTTGAGGCGGGCGTTTGATACTAACGATTCAACTCAAATGATATCGGTATAACACCTTTCAGTCGGAGAACAATGGATATAGTGCGGAGCATGGGCCATCGAAGCTTTGAATTCGACGCGTTTCGCAGCTGTCTCGCCTGCGGGATTTAGGGGGCCCGCGAGGTGCGTTTCGAGAGTCGCTGGGCTAGCTTAACAGTTTCTCGCATC
This sequence comes from Bdellovibrionota bacterium, assembly GCA_044351795.1. GTDB lineage: Bacteria > Bdellovibrionota_C > UBA2361 > UBA2361 > OMII01 > OMII01. Next base: position 5,776 of record JBILFA010000121.1, read on the forward strand.
TCTGGAGAAGAGAGCGCTAATGAGATCGCTATATACACAACGGCCGCTACAATTAATCCGCTGAAAACAGTAGTCGCCGCAGAAAATCCCCGTGCAACTATCCAGGTGAGCACCGCAGCCATTCCCAGGGAGGCAATAACAGCTCGCACAGTAGCTACGAGGAAATCACGCCACGGAAAACTACCCATGCGGGCGGTGAAAAGCGCCAGGATGATGACCAAAGAGCAAAAGGCCGCGACACTCGAGGCTGCCGCGAGTCCTACATGACCGAGTGATGCCTGCCAGGGGACAAGCCGATAGAGAGCGCGTTGAGTACCTGCTACCGATTCGCCCAATAGGTCGCCGTGAGGCTCAATCGGACCCATCAGCAGCAGAGAAACACCGACATTGATCACGAGTGACACCACGCCGATGAGCGTTGGAGTAACTGTGTCTTTTTTCGCAATAAAGGCTCTCACTACCATCGAGTGACAACTCGTTGCCCAGAGCCCGAAAGCGAGCGCTTGCAGTGCACGGCTCGTCATGAGGGTGGATTCGCCTGAAAAAGCTCCCCTTTGGAAGAGTAGTTCGGTGATGGGGAGCGCCAAGGCCCAGATGCCGCACGACATCGGAATGATGATAAAGCTCGTATACCGCAGGGAATTGGCGAGCCCGCCGCGAAAGCTGTCGTGATCAGCCGCGGCCGAGGCGTTGGCTAAAGCAGGTAAGAGAACAGAAGCGAGGGCTATCGAAAAGATACCAAGCGGAAACTGGGCGATGCGGTCTGCGTAAAAGAGCCATGAGACGCTGCCTTCCCTCATGAGTGAAGCGAGTAGAGTAGCGATGAAGATCGAAATCTGATACACCGACGCTCCTATGGTCGCCGGAATCATGAGTCGAACGATCTCTCGAACGTCCTTGTGACGAAGCTCCAAACTCGGCCGAAGAGAGAGCCCTCCTCGTCGGATAGCGGGGAGTTGAGCGAGGATCTGAATTATGCCGCCGATAAGCACTGACACAGCAAGGATAGTGGTTGCAGTTCGAGGCTCGAGGGTAAGTGCGGCGAAAGCTCCTCCGATCAGCACGATATTCATGACAACTTGAGCCCACGCAGAGGCACCAAAAATGGAGAGAGCATTGAGCGCGGAGTTGATCATCGCTATGACGCTCACGCAGGCGATGTATGGCATCATAATTCTGGTGAGCTGAACGCAGAGCTCGAACTTCTCTGAATCTAAGGCGAATCCCGGTGCAATCAGCTTTATGACGAGCGGCGCGTAAATGACGCCCAGAATGCTCAAGGGGATCGTGATCGCCAGCAGAAAACCGCCAACGCGTCGAAACGTTGCCGCCGCTTCGTCCTTGCCGTGACACAAGGAAGTGGAGAATGTCGAAACGAAGGCTGATGTGAGCGCACCTTCGGCTACGAAACTCCGTAGTAAATTCGGAATCCGGAATGCTACGAAGAAGGCATCGGCGAAGAGAGACGCCCCGAGGAGTCGAGCGACGAGGAGATCGCGCACAAAGCCCAAGAGACGGCTGAGCAAAGTCAGCAGCGAGACTATAGCTGTTCCTCGCAGCAGCATCGATCTCCTTACCGAATCATGAAGCTGCGTGCTACCCTGTAGAGGTCCGAGGAGAGATCCACTCGGCGTGATTTGATGACACCATCCGATCCCGCCATCGACTCGAGGGGAATAAATCCGAGTTTATCGAAGTCTCGTGTTACCATGATACCGCTGTTTCCTCCGAGCACGTGCTGTACGGCTCCGTAGCCCAGGAACTTGGTGTATTCGATATCGAATGAGATAGGTTCGCAACATCGCAATTCGTACCCGATATTTTTCGTAATCAGGTGCACATCGAGCCCGGCGGTCTTTAGCATCTCTCTGAGCGAGGGAAGGATCACTTCTCCGAGTTCGACCTGAGAGTAGCGTATTCGACCCATATCGTCCCGAATGCACCCGCGAAGCACGTCGCTGTGCGAGGGATCGAGACAGTCGAGGATCCCCTCGGCCAGCACGATGACCCCGTAGTTCTTACCCATGGCGAGACGCTTGCGAATAGTCGAGTAGATAATGCTCGAGATGTCAGATGGATTCGGCGAAAATTCGGTAAACTCTTCCGGGATGAGCGTGGATATGGCTCCGGCTGCCAAGCCGATACCCAACGCGAGAAACCCCGCCTTGCGCCCCATCGTGGTTGCCAGGAACCAGCGTCTGCAGGTCTTGGCATCTTCTCGTAGAGTTTCGACGATGCGAGTTCCTGCATGCAGAGCCGTTTCAAAGCCAAAGCTTGGATATTTGTTCGGAAGGATAAGGTCGTTGTCGATCGTTTTCGGGACATGAACAATTGCTAAATCCGGATTGAGCTTAGACAGCTTCAGGCTGAGATATGCCGATCCCTCGCCACCAATGACGATCAGTTTGTCGATGTCGTGCTGACGGAGCCCCGAAAGAAGGGCATCGACGTGCTGCTGATCCTTTACCGGGTTGAATCTGGAGGTCCCAAGTATGGATCCTCCCTTGTTGTAAATATTGCTCACCATGTCGGTGGCGAGAGGTATCACAGCGCCAGGCTTGCCGTCCGTCAGATCTCTGAAGCCGTTTACAAGACCCTTGACGCTATATCCTCGATTCTTCGCTTCGATTACGGCCGAGCTGATTACGGAATTGATACCGGGCGCAGGCCCTCCGCTCACAACGATACCGAAGCTCTTCCGATTTGAATCATTTCCCGAGGTCATTGAGAGCCTTAAAATCCCTAGACAATCGATCTTCTTCGCATCCGCATGCCCCGAGGGCTCCTATATCCGCAGGATGATAATGGTAAGCGCTTGAAAACTTTGCAGTTGGGCACACTACAAGGCTGGAGTAGGGTAGCACATCTCACGGTGGAGGCAAAATGACCGACGGCTGTGACTCCGAGACAAAAAAGGCGATTCCGCGATGACCATAAAAAAAGGGGCCCACAGGGGCCCCTCTCGATACTAAAGCTTTTTCAGTATCTTCTGCATTTACTTCTTGGTCGGCGCTGCTCCTTCGTTGAGCCAGCGATCAATGATCCCCTTGAAGTGGCTAGCTGGGTAAGCACCCTTGACGGCCACTCCGTTCACGAAGAAGCCGGGTGTTCCCTGAATGCCGTTCTTGGCACCGATCTCCATGTCGTCTTTCACTTGCTGCTTAGCAGCCTCAGACTCCATGTCCTTCTTAAACTTATCAACATCGAGTTTGAGCTCTTTCGCGGTGGCTACGTAGAAGTCAGCTCCGAGCTTGTCTTGATTTTGGAACAAGGCATCGTGGTATTCCCAAAACTTGCCCTGCTGTTGAGCAGCCCAGCTGGCACGAGCTGCAGGCTCCGCTTCCTTGTGAAAGGGCAGTGGGTAGTGCTTGAAAGAAAGTTTGACGTCTTTAGGATATGCTTTGAGGATCTCCTCCATCGTGTTGCGACCTCGACTGCAATATGGGCACTGGAAGTCTGAGAACTCGACGATAGTGACTTTTGCATCGGCCGGGCCGGTGACCGGACTCTTACCGATGTCCATCTTAACCGGGTTCTTGAACTGGTTTTCAGCCTCGGCGTTGGCTTGATCCTCCTGCTTCTTCATCGCCTCCTGTTGCTTCTTCTGAAAGTAACGCTCCATCGAAGAGCCCACTTTCTCAGCACCAGTGTCCGACTTGAGGTATTTATCCATTGCGTTGGAAAAATCTTGTTCCGTGATCTCTGCAGTCACGGGAGAGGCGGCTAACCCGAGCGTCAAAGCCAGGGCAAGCGATAGAACAGGGACGTTACGGAAAAGTCGTTGCATCATAATCCTCGTAATTTACGAATAGAAACAAATCAGTCGAGTGGGGGGAAACCCCGAGTGTTAGGACGACAGAACCTACCAGGGCATTCAAATCGTCACTAATCGACCTCCACCGAGATATCAGAAAAGGGGATGCGGGACAAATGATATTCGGTGCGGGTACCGATCTGTGACGTCAACTTCGTCTCGGTGCGCCTGTGACGCAAGCCGAGTTGCCTGCTTGTGGCGCTTTTTCTCCGGTTCGGGTATGGAACGGAAGTTTGATGCACCGCTTGTAAAGCCGGTTGTAACTAGTACGAGGAAACATATGGAGATTAAGAAAATGTTGCTGTGCGTTCTGTCGATTGCTGGAGTTTTTCTTGGGTTGGCTTCTGCCGCCGTGGCCGAGAAAATGACTGCTGACATTGAGACCTCTAAGGGACTGATTGAGGTTGAGCTGACTGCGGATAAGACCCCAGTCACCGTTGCGAACTTCGTGAATCTCGCCCAGAAAGGGTTTTATAACGGAGTTGTATTTCATCGCGTTATCCCTGATTTCATGGTTCAGGGAGGAGACCCGACCGGTACCGGCATGGGAGGCCCGGGGTACAAGTTTCAAGATGAGATCGACCCATCGCTTAAGCATGACCGACCAGGAATCCTTTCGATGGCCAACGCCGGTCCTGGAACCAACGGTAGTCAGTTCTTCATCACGCATGTACCGACCCCATGGTTGGACGGTAAGCACTCGGTGTTCGGTGCAGTGGTGAAAGGGCAGGATGTCGTCAATGCGATTCAGAAGGGCGACACAATCAAGAGCATCGCCATCAAGGGTGACACCAAGCAGCTCTTCGAGAATGCTCAGGTGAAGGGACTTTTGGCTTCCTGGAATGACGCTTTAGCGAAGAAGTCGTAGAGCTTTTTCGTTCTGTGTCGCGGCGGGGTGTGCTTAGGCAGTTGCTGCTGAGAGCACACCCCGCCGTTTTTTATTACATCGCAGTCGTCATCAAAGCCTTGATTCGCTTCTCGAGCGGGGGGTGAGTGGAGAAAAGCATCCCAACACCTCCGGATATC
>JBILFA010000212.1:0-2840 GCA_044351795.1 Bdellovibrionota bacterium
AAGGCATTAACCGACACACTCTGTCGCACAGGCTGCCCCTGCGACGCGAAATTAAGCAGCTGTGATACTAACCCTGCACCCCGTCGAGCTGCATTCGTGATGGTATGAGCCGCCTCCAGGGCCGGAGAGTCTTTGGGAAGTTGCAGCTCGATCAAGGAGACTTGCCCCATCACAGCCTGCAGCAAATTGTTGAAATTGTGCGCGACACCGGAGGCCAAGAGTCCCGCCATTCGCATCTTGAGAGCCTCGGCCATCTTCGATTCGAAACGCCGCGACATCAATACGGTAGCCATCTCGTTGGCCATACTGACCAGCAACTGCAGCCGCCCCTCCTTCAGAAAGGTGTGCGGTATGAGAGGTTCGATCACCAACACACCGACCACCTGGCCAAGAGAAACTAAAGGGATGATGACCAGCGTACCGAGCTTCAACCTCTGCACGATTCGATTCAACCCCGAACACTCCATCGGCTCGCCTGCTTCGACGATCACGGGCCGTTGAGTCTCCACAGCGTTATCCAAAAAATCGTGCCTGAGATTGAGCTCAATCTGAAGCTCCTGAAGTTGACGACGCACGCCCGGCCCGAAGCCGGATTTCCCGGCGATGTGAGTCCCCTGCTCGTTTACGACACCGAACCAGCCGCGCTTGAGAGCGAACTCCTGTTGTAAGACCGGAAAGGCATGCTCTGCTATCTCACGAGGGGAACGATACTTCGAGAGTTCGTGGCTGATGCGATAGAGGGCGCCCAGAGATTCACTGTGACGACGCTCCGCGTCATACATCTCGGCCTGCCGAACTGCGAGCGTCATCTGCGTGGCTGCTGCCGACACCAGGTCGAAGTCTGCTTCGGAATAGGACTTAGCCTCCTTCTTGAAGAGTACTATCGCCCCGAATACGTCCTCGTCCGTGGCTAGCGGCATGACGATACAGCACCGCAGATCTTCGAGCTTGGCGAGCGGAATCGCCGCTCTCGGATCTTCTTGCAGGTTGTCAATCAACAACCCTTTGCGCGCATTGATGGCGAATTTGAGCAAACTCGGCCCCTTCAGGACCGATTCCATGCTGGCGAGATAATTCTCCGAAAGCCCGAGCGCAGCCACGACCTCCAACTCATCCCGCTCCCGGTGTAGGAAACATCCATATCCGCACCGAGATCCTGTCGCCAGTAAGAGTGCTTTGAGCCCCTTGAGTGTAACGATCGCAGGATCGGTTTGCCCCTGCAGAGAGCGAGCGACCTCAAACAGAGCCTCGAGGCGCCTGTTCTGCGTCATCAAGGCCTCTTGCGCTCTACGCCTATCGGTGACGTCGATACCGAATCCTTCCCACCCCTGAAAAGCCCCGTTGCTCGCGAATTGCGGGAGCGCGCGCAACATCATCCAACGCACCTCTCCAGTGCGTTGGTGAATTAATCGAACCTCTTCGCGTAACTCGTCTCGTTCCAGGCGCAAGCGCGTAATACGGCGACGCAAGAGACCTCGATCGCGCGGATCGAGGATCAGATCCCAAACCCCAGGGTTGCTCGTCATCTCCGAGGATGCAATGCCGAGGATCTGCTCTGTGTTTCCAAAAGTATCGGTGATGCGAAAATTCGAATCAGTGATGATGATCACCACGTTTCCGTAGCGGGCCATGCGACGATATTGGCTTCGCAGCTCATCGTTGGAGACCAGTCTACCGGTTACATCGGTATTGGCTGCCGGAGTTTGTACACTATCCAAGGTGTGGGAGAGCTCCTCGAAGGCGGAGAGCTCCTCTTGCTTCCAGCGGTGATACGAACGGGTGAAAAAGCACTCGACGACGCCCTGCATCTGCCCCCGCGCTAGCAGCGGAAAGACTCCACACGAACGCACCTTGCGAACTGCAAGCTCGAGCGCCAACTCGCCGGGCACCCGGGCACGCTGCAGATCGTTCACGACCAGGGGAAGAGCCCATGGGTGTCCCTGAAAACAAGCAGCTCCACTCCGGAGCTCAAACAACGCCCCTTCCGAGCTTCCGAGCCGGTCGGCACGCTTGGGGAACTGACCCACGAAAAGCTCTTCATCCCGCCGGAGTTGGACGTTTACCTCGTCGCACCCAAGTTCGCGGGCGATCGTTTCTGCCAGGTTGGAGACAAACTCCGCCATCGACGGATGAGAGCCGCATTCAAATCGCAACCGCGTTATTTTCGCCTCACCCGCCTCGTTTGCCATTCTCTCTTTTTACTCGTCTCTAACCTGTTTCGGTATCACATGAAGGGAGAAGCTTTAGCTCCGCTCACCCTGCGCAGATGAACGTCTGACGACTATCACCTTTGCATTGCGAACCCGCTTCTCGAGTTCTCCCATCGCCAGCATCTGATGCTCGTGACGCCGTGCCGCACGAACGTGGGGGTCTCCTTCATCCTGCTTGTACTCTTCGCGCAGCTCCTCGAGGCTCATCTTGTGCTTCGCGAAGAAACGCCACCTCATACAGACATACGAGACCATGGCGATTACTCCGAGAATCGAGAGACCTCTCACTACGATGCTCCGAACGAATCCCCTCAAAGTGACCAACACGTTCCCGGACGAGGCATCGAGCAATGTCCCGCCGACTCCCACCAAGGCACACACCACAGGAAGTAGAACTACGAGAACCACCGCTGATCGCGCACATCCGAGAGCTCCGTCGACCACACCTTCTCTCAAACGCGAGAGGTATGACGAAGGATTGACCTTCCGAAAGCCGGAGGCGAGGCTCGAGAGTGATCCCAGTCCGCCACTCTGCCACATCGTCACTACGAGCGCCCCAAGAGCAGCAGATCCCATTACCCACATGACGATTGAGAAAGACACACCGAGAGCATCCCACAATTCGCGCTC
>JBILFA010000061.1:0-20474 GCA_044351795.1 Bdellovibrionota bacterium
GGCTGGCAAGCCGTAGACCCGAAGGGCGAAGCTGGTGTCCGCCGGAGTCTCTCGCCGAAGGCGAGAGCGTAGGAGGACCTTCAACCTCGAAAGTGCCGTCTCGAAAATTCCCTCCCAGATCCCGACTTCAAGTATTTCTCAAACTGCCTCGCATCTTCTTCCTCAACAAACCCAACAAACACTATGAGCTTCCACGGGCGAAACTTTGCCGTGTGATTTGAGAGCCCTTCGTTATGCTGCTTCAACCTCTCCTTCAGGGAAGTCGTCAGCCCAACGTAATACTCTTTTGAAAATCTGATGCTCTTCAGCAGATAGACATAATGCATGCATACTAGTAATCGGCCAATCCTGCCGAGAGTTTCTTGGTGTCGAGCAGCCATGGACGCGTTTAGGCGAACCTCTCAGAATAATCGGTTCATCGCACATCGAAGGTATGGTATGTTCAAGTGAGATTATGGACCACGATGCGCTACTAGACGGACTACTTGAACAACTCAGGGCGCACAGCTCCGTCCATCGTAAAAGCATCCAGCCTTTTACCAGACTAAAGATCGGCAAACATTTCCCGGATTATCAAGACGATTTTGATCACGAAATCATTCGTGAAAGTTTACTGGAACACGTAGGGTGCTTGCCTGTAATTGCAACGTAATCCGGGCTAGTCCGTATTGTTCACGAAGCTCGCTGTGCTCGCCGTTAAAAATGCTCTACATGCGGCGATTTGAAGGGTCCTCGCCCGGCCCGTCGAGTAGGCAGTAGTCTGGATGAAGCTGCATTTTGAGCACCTTGATAACCGGTAACAGCTCGACGTTTTGAATAACAGAGGCGAACTTCTCCGTAAGTTCCTCTACAACGAGAGCTGCTGTTGCGTAGTTTGGTGCCTCTATACGCAGCTCGTACTGCCATACGCCGACTCCGTGCATCATCGTCACGACGTAGGGATTCTGGCGAGCCCACTCCATTATCTGCATACGTGGCGCCGTTAGCGGAAGGCTCGTCATCACCAGCGCACGAAACGGTTGATGTCCAACGAGCTCAGGAACGACCTGGTAGCGAACCCCCGCTACCGCACCGCTCTTGAGCAGTCGATCGATCTGGTACTGACACGTTGCCAGTGGCATCCCCAGCTTGCGCGCGATCTCAGACACCTTTCCATTCTCGCTGTTCGCGAACGCGTGTAAAACCCTTCCGTCACCAGATGATAGTTCGAGGTGTCTCGATGTTGGCACTAAGTGAATCGGCGCTAAGCGCAGAGCCTTTGCCAGGTATTTTGCCCCAAAAAAGTGCCACCCCGTTCGGACCTGTAGCTGCACATCGGTAATTGGCACGCGACTTTCAGAGACGACATAGTTAAAGAAGCTCTCAAATTCAAGCGCCGATGGAATCAGCAACACGACGCCGAAATTAAACCGCCCACCGACTTCAAGCACGAGCTCTGTGTAGGGAGCTTTAAGCAACACTTCGCGGAGGAGCTTTCGCTGCGCAAGAGTTTTGGCCCCAGCCGAGAAAAATACTACATATTCTTGAAAGCCAAGCTCAAAGAAACTTACAAAGACGCGCCGGCGAAGCGCTCCAATTTCAAGCGCGCGATTGATGACGCGCCTCACGGTGTGCTCCTTTTCTCGCCGCGCAGTAGCGAGCGCCGCCAGGGGCTGGTCGGCGAATCCTTGGGCAGCGGCGATAATTTCGAGGTCGCGATGAGAAAACTTCATACACTATTTTGTTCTGGTTCGCCTCAGATGATCGCTCGGGCAAGCTATCCGCGCAACTCCTACAGATTGGGTGGAGAGCAGACAGGCGTCTATCTGAAGAGAGGTCGTGTATGACCTCTCTTTAGTCCCACGGCTCCAGAGTGATCCCTTAGGCCATCATCGTACCTGATGCACAGTAAAAATTACCGACGGAATCGCTGGTCGCGATGCTCCTGGAGACTCCGACTGCTGCAGGCTCAGTACGATTGCCTTACCAGGCTGCGGAAAAATGCTCTTCTGCTGCGAAATCCGATCTTCGGCCATCACCAAAACCTCGATTTTCTCGCTACGAAGCCATTTTTCCGCAGCCTGTTAAAACTGGTACCCGATTCCGAAGATTAGGGAGAGGTTGTTGTAGTCCACACTGTACGAGCCGTTACTGTTGCTGAGGTCTGCACTTGGCGCAGACACGAATCGCCCTTCCCCGTAGAAGCGCCAATTCTGGTCGATGGGTACTTCGGCTCCAACCATCGCTTGCCACGCAAATACTTGGTCTTCTAAATCCTTCTGAGAGTTTACACCGGTGAGCTGTACATCCGAGTCAATCTCCTGGAGAAATCCCATTCCTAACCCGATGTACGGAGACCAGCTTTCGACAACATCAAAATAATAGTACCCGTTCGCCATGATAGCCACAGAGGCTAAGTCTCCCCCGTCTGCTATCGTTGCACCTCCCGCACCTTTGATCTTATCGATGTCATTACTGCGGTAGGCATAGTCAAGATCGGCCGCGAAGTTTCGGTTAAAACGATATCCGGCGGATAGCCCAACTACGGCTCCCGTATCTAGACTGGCCTCCCCAGATGGAAATGAGTCGCGGCTACTCCCGTCAAAATCAGAGTCCAGGGCGAAGTTCAATCCCCCCATCAATCTGGCATACGGCCCTTGATAGTCCGTAGTGTCCGCAGCTGCTGGTCGTGTTACTGCGCACATCAGCCCAAGAGCGACCGCTCCGCCCATGATAATTAGTCTCGTGATACCAAATCGAATCATCATCGTCCTCAAACCTCCATCCACGTAAAAATAAACATTACTACGATAAGCACTGAATAATAGTTATAATCTCCTCACCGAAGTACTCAGAGATGCATGAGCGGTTGAAAAACTGCACGAGTGGCAATCGAAATGCATGAATGGTAGCCTCTCAACATGTCTGAAGCAACGATGAAGACGAAACGCTGGTTTGATGCATCGGGGGTATCCGTCGAGAAATACTTTTTTTTTAGCTCGTTGGCGCTTGTCGGGATTTTTGCATGGATGGAACCGGCCGGCTCGGCAGGAATTGGGTTCGGAAAAGGGTTAATTTTTTGGGCTATTCAGATCTCCATCTTGATACCGCTCCTAATCACCATACAGCATTTGGCTTCCCACTACGTAGCGCTTAATACTCCCCAGACTCCCTGGATACAGACAACGGTATCAGGCGTTGTCGCAGCTCTACTGTTTGTTCCGGCTGCGTACTTTCTCGATGTCCTGTTCGCAATTCCGGAAGACGATCCATCGGCGGGGTTCGTACGTGGCTTACTTGGCGAAGCCTCAGGGGTAGTTGTGCCAGTCACTGTGACCTGGCTAGCACTTAATGCTCCGTGGATTCTTCAATTAGATTTTTCAAAAAGGCACGCTGCGCCGACTACTCAGGAACTCAAGCCTGATGCAGCGAAATCAAAAAGCGACAAGGAACAACCCACTCGATTTCTTCAAGAGCTAAGGAGCCGCGCTTCGGGTGACTTGATATCGATGAGCTCGGAGCTTCATTATGTTCGTGTCGTTACCACGGACACCGAAGTCATGTTTCTTTACAACCTTAAGGATGCCCTTGCGCAGCTCCCGCCTGATGCTGGGGTGCAGATCCACAGATCGCACTGGGTTTCCAGAGGACATATAAGGGAACTCACAAAAAGGAATGGTAGTTGGGAGTGCACCCTCTCAAACGGAAGAAAGTTACCTATCAGTCGCAGGAAATACTCAGAGCTCAAGGATTTACTAGGCACGTAGTTCACTTGATCTGCTCCCCCCCCCAAAAAAAAAGGCGCCCACTTTGAACGGGATTCTACCTCACAGATCAACTCTTCACAGGTGATTTGACCCAGAAGATATCTCTGCATGTAAAAATGCCCGCGAATGCATCCTCCGCCATCGTTTGGATTATCAGGCCGCTCGCAATATTTAGTTGAAGGGCCATTAGCCCCTGGCGGTGCTCGCTCATGATAAGCCATATTTGTGGCGAGTCGAATGCGCCCTGAGCGAACGAGAGTGAGTCGTAGGCCCGTGTTTTTCCCGCTGAGCAATATCGTTCCGGCGCACGTTACGTTGGTATTTCCGTTTTCTACCGACATATCCGTGGAGGCTCTCATCTCTCACGTTGTGGCTATCACTTCTTCCTTCAAGCCGATCAAGACGATTTTGGCACATTGTCGCTTTCAAGATGATGGGTATATTCACGGTGCAGTTCTCGATGAGTGTAAGGGATTATCCGCGCTTCACACTCAAGCATACTCGGGTATTCTGCAGTCGTTCAGAGACCCGCGCTTCCCGTTCCAGCCGCACCTAACGATTGGACGCCACACGCCTGCATCTTGAGAGGCGGCAGAGGGAGAGCTAAGAAGGCTTTCGATTTCAAAAGTTTTTATGTGAAAACGAGTGTCCTAGTGTAAAGTGCTGATTGATAACTTTAAGGCTAAATCGAAGTAAGAAGCACCTGGAGAAATGTATCGCTCATGACCGGACACATCTTCGTCTCGGGTGGAGGAGACGAGCAACAAACTAAGATCCTCGATAGCGTTTTTCTTCAGCTTGTCGCAGGGCGAAAGGGAAGTGTCGTGTTCATTCCAGTAGCGCAGGGGGAAGAAGACAGCTCCTCCTCGGTTGCCTGGTTCATGTCGATGCTGAGGCTGCATGGTAAGGAAGATCTGGAGGTAGTAGTAGCAAACACGCCTACGGAGCTACTGGCTTTAGATCTGAGCCGGCATACCGCTGTCTACATCGCTGGAGGTAATACATACCTCTTACTGTCAACCTTGCGAGATGTTGGGCTCGGGCAGCGTTTGCACGACTTCTGGAAGAGAGGTGGTATCCTCTATGGCGGTAGCGCGGGCGCAATAGTACTCGGAAGAGACATTGCAACCGTATCGGAAGAGAAGACGCCCACATTTACCGGACCTACTGCGGCGTTTGATTTCCTTGGCGGCATATCACTTCGCTGTCACTTTTCTGAAGCGGACCTCGCTCACCTTGAGTACCTATCCTTGTCTCTTGGCCATCCAGTTCTTGGACTCCCCGAGGAAACCGGCTTGCATCTCGAAGGAGATGTTGTGCGGGTTCTTGGAACGGAGTCTGCTACTCTCTGGGGTAGCGCTTCGAGGGGTGTGAGCCTGCAGCCGGGATCCCTCCATCCATTACTATCGTTACGTTGAAGGGCCTATGGGTAGAGATGCGTTTCGTAAGGTTTCGCGTTTTGTGGTGAGATTTCTCACTGCTACGATCCTGGTTTCTGCATTCTTTGTCGCTATTCAGGATTTTCTTGTATTCCCTGGACTCTATTCATCCCTAGTATTCGGAGGGAGCGCCCCTGTTGCGGGTGTCGATGTGCTTCAAGCGGTAGCCGCCGATGGTACTAATGTCACTGTCTGGAGAGTACGATCCGATGAAAAAACGGAGCTGCCGCCGGCTCTTGTATTTCATGGCAACGCCGAAAATCTTGGCCGCTTCCTACAAATGCAGAAATGGCTCGCATCTCTCGGGATAACAAGCTACGCGGTTGAATACAGGGGCTATGCAGGATTGAGCTCGGGCTGGCCTTCCGAGGAGGGCTTTTATCTCGACGGCGAAGCAGCGTTCAAGCTTTTGCAGGCGGAGGAGCATGTGGAAGCGAATAAAGTCATCGTGCTCGGCAGCTCTATCGGCACGGGCACCGCGGCGTATGTAGCAGAGAGATATAAAGCCGGTACGCTCGTGCTTCTATCACCATATTCCAGCCTTACTGAGGTCGCATCGGAGACCCCATTCTTGGGATATCTCGTGCGTTTTCTCAAGTATCGCTTTCCAACATCGGATCTGATCAAAAGAATGTCTGACACCTGTGTTGTGGCCGCGCATGGTAAGCAGGATTCCACTATCCCATTTCATCACTCTGAAGCTCTGAAAGGGAGCTACGCAGGCACAAAGCAATTCACGCTCATAGCATCAGAACAAGCGGGACATAACGATGTCATGAGGTATCTCCATCAAGAGGTTGCTAACGCAATCGTTCGATGTGTCAGAGGGGGTCGTAATGAGCACTGACAGAGCATAATCCCTTGTTTTAGCCGGTAAATAGTACATTTTCTCGTTGAACGTGCTCGTCCCGATCTTACTAACTCGAAACCCGATGAGCCGACACTGATTCCAGCTACATCCAGTTCCACATCAAGCCCGAACAGGTATCTCTATGCGCCTAAGAGGGTGCTGTACCGATTCGCAAAACCTCTCGATATCGGCAACTTTGAGGACTACCGTGGCAGTGTTTACAAGTGGATGGTTCTGCATCTCGGCATCGTGCGGGATGGAGGCGTCGAGGTATCCCTCAACACGGCCTTCTCGATCGTTCATGAGCCCAAAGAGGCACACAGACCCGGGCGTTAGGTTGAGCATCTGAAGCATATCCTCCGGTGAGGCGAAGGTAGTTCCCTTTATACCGAGGGAGCGTCCTAGATCCTTCAAGTTCACCCGTGTTTCGGCCCTGACACACACTAAGATGAAGCGGGTCCGCTTCTCATCCCGCAGGAAAAGGTTCTTGGTATCTACGCCTGGGAGCTTCTCAGGCAGCAACACGATATCGGCGGTTGAGTAGACTGCTGGATGGGTGAAATGACGATATTCGATCTCCAGCTTAGTGAGTGTCGTTTTGAGCTCGTGATGCAGTTCTGTCATGGCAGTATGATATCAGAGCGCGGCAAAGTTGAAACGAGTCCGTTCTCTGCGGAGCCAAAGCCTGATTTCAGATCACGAGGCTCAGGACCCCCACCGCTACTGCGGTGATAAGCGAAAAAGCGAGTAGTGCCAACAGAGGAGCCCATACGCCCACGAGCACGAGCAAGGGGATGGGTCTCCAGAGTCTAAGCAGCAAGAATGGGAGTGAACACAAGAGGCTTAGGACGATACTGAGCACCATCGGAACAAATACTTGTTCACCGCCTTCGTAAATCCCAATCGAAATTCGGTAGACCAGTAAAGTAAAAGGGAGCCACGGTGTCAGCACCAATGCCATGACGGCACATCCGGGGGCCCTCGCGTGAACAGGATTGCTAGGTGTGATCGTATCCATAAATAGCTCTACCTTGAGAATGTTTACGCGTGACTACTGTCGCAAGTCGGGGAGGCGCATAGTAGCGAATGCCGGCCGTACCCCCCCCCGCTCCAAAGGTTCCACCGGCGGTGAGTTTGTCCCATGTGCTCCGCTTCAGCAAACGTCGATCGGTAGGCTGGCTTTTTGGTTAATTTTCGCTGAGGCGCGGAAGACGCGCAGAGCGCAGCCAGGTATCACTCATATCAAGCCCATCTCCGCAATTCTGCTGGTGAAGAGGTTTGCTCCGGATGAGGCGGTGATGTTGGCGTGCTGTGTGCCTGGATTGATGCAGTTTTCACAGCAGGAGTTCGAGGCGATCTGGGGTGATGTGATAAATAACACCGGCAAGGCCTCGGTGCAGGTCACCAATGACCAAAAGCGACTCGTTCAGGGGCTACACCAGGTGATCAAGGTTGCGAACTCCGTTCGTCAGCAATACACAGCGTATCAGACCAACGTGGGCACGCAGCAGATGGACTTCGTATTTTGCTTGCGTACCACGACGAGTGTCGCCCGACGGCAGACGCCGGATTCGAAGCCGCGCGAGGTGATCGAGGAAGTCGTACTTCCGAAGGCCTCCGATGCTGAAACAAGGAGAAACCTGGAGTTCTTGATAGCGAATACGTAGCAGAGATAGGTGATGGTAGAGCCTATCTTGCAGAGGAACGAACGTCGCTAGGGAGGAGATGCTCCACAGGGCTGCAAGCTGTTGAGGGATTGCTGTCGAAACATTTAGGCGCGTTATTAAAAACAGAGTACCGCTCTCAAGACCACTATGGCGAAGTGGCGTAAGCGTGCTATCTTTCCCCCGTTGCCGAGCGATCTCGGCAACGGTTTTTCCAGCGTAGTTGATTTTAGCAGAAGCCTAGGCTCTGCGAGGTTTTGATGAAAACAGCCGTATTGACCCTTCTTGCCGTAATTCTAGGTGCCCTATCGTTCGTGTGGGCTTGCCATCCTGTTCTAAAATGCGTCGAACCTGCCGAAGGGGGGTATCGGGCGTATTTCGGATTTGAGGGAGGAGAAGACCGGCTCCCTATAGGCTCGAACAATAAATTTACCGGGGGGATTGGATGTGTCTCTAGTGGTAAAGATTGCGGCCAAGGTTCTCAGTTCAAAAACAATGGGCCGTTTGAGGCAGATCTATTTGGCCCTGATTCGATTGTTGTCGGCAAAAGTAGACTTCCGGTGCAGTTCCTGACCAGCGTCACGTGGACCTTGAGCGGGTAGGCCGTTATAGCTAATGCTCATTCAAAGCCCTGCGCTATCCCGACGCGCACGGCTACGGCAACTGCTACCCCAACGAGAACAGCTACTACCACGGCGACGGCAACAAGTCCGCCTACAATACCTCCCAGTGATACGGCGCCGCCAACAGCAACACCGACCCTTATGCCGAATAGCACGGTGATCCCCACCAGTACAGCGGTCCCTACAAGTACGGCGACCCCTAGCGGTCCGAGGTCACTAACCTCGACTCCGGTGGGCTCACCTACCTCATCCGCCACGCCCACGGTTACTCAGGTGTCGACACCGACCCCAACAGTGTCAGGGCATGCGACATCTACCCCCTCTATAAATAAACAGAAATATGACTGTGCGGGCGTTCCGGGAGGAACAGCAGAAGTGGATTGCTGCGGCGTATGCGGCGGCGATGGGTCGAGCTGTCCTGAGGTGTGCAAGGAGGTCAACAACGTGCCGGTTAAGCGTAAGATTCGTCGTGAGGTACAGCGAGTAACGAATGCGACCCTTACACGTATCATTCAGGAATTAAAATGCTCGAAAGCCGGGAGCTCTTCGAAAGCAGGCAAGATCGAAACTCTTTCTCTACGACGAGAGATCCGGTCTCTTCTTGAAGGCGTTGAAGATTCCATAAAGATTTGTGACACGGTTTTCTGCAAAAAAATTTCGCTGACCGAACTTCGGACTCAGATCGATACAAAGGTGAAGTCTATCGTACGAATCGACAAGGACTCACAGCGCATGGCAATTAAGGCATGCTGCAAGCGGAAGGCAGCCTGTAGCCAACGGAAGCAAACAAGAGATCACAGTAATCGTAAACTCAGGCGGATTTTGAGTCAGCTGCCGGATGAAAAAAGCGGTTAAGGCCCAACGGCGGTATCCGAGAGATCGTGGCAGCCAAGCGAGGTAGCCATCTCGGGAGGCTTTTGTTTGTGGGAGGATAAACCTGTATAGCAGTGGCGCACGTTGGCTCCAATGAAATACCTGCTGAAATACCTGGAAGTCAGAAAAGAGCTGTGTTTTGCCTGCTCTCATCGGCATTTCATGTGCCGTATGGTTTGCTATCCACCGATCTCCGTCAGATGATTTGGTAGAGAGAATGTGCCTCGTGCTCCTTCCTCTGGGGCTCGTATTGACGCCTTTCGCAGTGAGATCAGGAGAGACATAGTCGGAGGCTATGAGCTTTCCTGTCATCGCCACTATCCATAAAGGCGGGTTTCGCTCATTTGTGTTACTTGGTACGGTCAAAGGCGCCTAGTTTCTAGAGTTCTCGTGTGTCTCGTTTTGTGCAGCTCGTTGTTTTTTGTACCGTCTTGTTCTCTGTTTCGCTTTCGTCGTCTGTAGCGGCGAAGGATCTCGATCCAGACACACTCGCAACGTTAAAATCGCGGTTTCTCCAAGCGGATAAGGATGGGGATGGTAAATTGACGCGCGAGGAGTGCTCGGCGGGTATGCCGAAGATTTATCGGGGTTTTGACAAAATAGATGTCGACGCGCCAGGCGTACATCACGCTTGAGCAGATCGTGACGTTCGTTGCGAGTCGATAGACCAAGATCAGGTCGCTACTAGTATCGCCGGTCACAGCGGGGCTTGCTTTGTTGGTACCTTGACTGTCGTCCGTTTTCTCCAGGGATGGACGTTTTCTGAGCATTTTGGAGGAGTTGCAGTACACGCACCTGCCTGCGCACTACTTTTTTCTTTGATAGAGTGACACGATCGGCTAGATAGAGTCTAAACCTGTTAGCAGAGAGGTTTGCCTATGCTCAGCAATAGCATCGTTCCCCAGAGCGATAGTTCAAGAAGCCTTTCGACACCCTCTATTCAGCTTCGGATAGAAGTAGAGCATTCTCCAGCCTCAATAGAAGAGCTCCTTGCAGCGATGCAAGCACAAGGTATGCAGGTTGAGCTTCTGCCGCTGGAAGGTAGCGGGGACCGGCTCTTCGGCCTGCTTGCGCGCATAAGAGTCGATGCGATTGACTGCATTGTGAAGATTGTAGGGGCGCAACTTCCCGATGATCACCCGGACTTCTTAGAGGCGTTCATTCGGCAGGGAGCAGTGGAGCAAGAGTTAGAAGGGCTCAAGGGCGCTACGGGCCTTACCCCTCGACTGCACGGAGAGATAGTTGCTGCGGGACAAACCGTGGGGGTCTTGCGCGGATTCGTCGAGGGTCTGCCGTTAGTCGATGCGGTGAGAAGTGGGCAGATTGAGTTTCAAGAGGCTATGCAAAAAGCGATAACACTCGCCTATGCAATAAATGAACGCGGGTTCCGCATCTGGGACTGCGAGCCAAGCAACCTTTGGCTGAAACCGGACGGAGAGGTCATTTTGATCGAAGGGCAATGCCTCATTTCCTACTCCGATGAGGATCGTCGGAATCTCAAACTCCTCGACGGGCAGCGTAGCCTTGTAGAGACGATGCTTAGTGAGGTTTCAAGCGACCCGCGTGCCTAGTACGAGGAGTACAATCTAGGGGGCGTCAAATAGAAAACTGGTCGAATGAAGTGTTAGCGCTTGGCCCAGCTAGTTTCTGTCCGCCAGGACAGAAACCAAAGAAAACAAGACCTTTTTTGCCTCTCGACATGATTCAGTATTCACGAGCGACATTCGCTTGCAGTGTTTGAATCGGCGAAAAGCCGTACCTATCTCGCAGCGACTCCCAATCCTCGATGAAGATCCTCGTGCTTCGCAGGGAATATAAGCGGGCATTCGCGGGAAAATCGGTGTTTCCGGACAGGAACTAGTTAATTTTTCACAACAGGGTTAAAGAGAACTTTCCGGTCGAAGAACTAATAGACCTGATTACTCTTCGAACTCCAACCGGTGACCTCGTATCCCTCCTTTTGGAGACAGTGCTCGACAAAACGCTCATAGGATGGGCTACGGCTGGTCATCTCACTCATCCCTTTCAAGACTCCCAAGATGCCTCCCACAGCAGCACCCGCTCCAGTGCCGCGCCCGGCATTGCCCGTTATGGCCCCGGCAACTGCACCGGTTCCAGCACCGAGTGCTCCACCGATCAGCCCTTGCTTTGCGATGTCAGTGTATTGATTTGGCTGCTTGATGTATTCATCAGCCAAGG
This sequence comes from Bdellovibrionota bacterium, assembly GCA_044351795.1. Lineage (GTDB taxonomy): Bacteria > Bdellovibrionota_C > UBA2361 > UBA2361 > OMII01 > OMII01. The sequence goes on from JBILFA010000061.1 coordinate 11,395, forward strand.
AGATGCAGTGATTTACATCTCCTTGCACCTGTCCTCGAGGGGTCTCTGCAAGCTTGGCATTCGGATAGAGATCCGGTGTCTTTGGAGTCGTGAGCGTAGACATCGTAGTACAGCCGGATACGAGCGTGAGACAGAGGGCAATAAGAAGGTGTCGCATAGAAACTCCGTGTCGCCTAATCGGCATCAAAAAATGACGACGGAAATCACTATCGCCCCATTACGAGGTGTGCGCACTAATCCGGATCAATGAGCGTAATCACGCCTTCGAGAGGGTGTGCTCGGGCTCCCTTTTGCCGAGTACCTCGCCCGCAACGTTGCTGTCGTCAAGTCAACAAACTTTCGGACGAGGTGCTAGTTGGACGAGAGGGGCCATCTCCTGAGGTTGCCTAAGAAGATCTGCGAGGGTTCGTTGCTCGAGTAGGGTGTCGATAGCCGCTCGTAGATCTTGCCAAACGCCGTGAAGGGTACAGGTCTCTTTAGTCGTGCATTGGTTGGGGGACTCGGCGTTTGGATGAATCGGCGCATAGTCACAGATGATCTGAAAGGTATCTCCCTCAGCGGCGTAGAGGATATCCTTGAGTGTGGTTTGTTCCGGAAGGCGCACAAGTCTATAGCCACCCTTTGGTCCGCGCACGCTCTCAACCACATTCCCTTTGCGGAGGCGTTGGAGGATCTGCTGGGTATACTGAAGATCCAATCCCTGACTCTCAGCGATCTCGGAGGCGCCGACAGTTGAATCTGTATAGCGCTGCGCTAGATAAAGCGCGCATAAGATTCCACATTCGCCCCACTTCGTTACTCGCATACGTAATACTCTTTCTCTCAGTATAACCAAGTATAGCCGGGTTATGCAGATGAGTCCAAGGTCTGTAATACAAGGGGGTGAAGCGACTTGACGTTCAGTTTATCCCAAGAACTCCATGGTCAAGATGACGCTCCATGGAATGATAGCTGCTACAACGTAGAGAGCGATAATTCCTTGGAAGGCGTGTTTGAGCCATCGGATCTTTGGGGCACACTTACACAATCCCAGGATAACGCCGAGCGCTACCGTCTTTACGAGGATGAGGGCAGGGATGTATCCGACGTGATTCATCAAAGTGCGCAGAAGGGCGTTACCCTCCATGTGGATGCCGAACTGGGCCATTCCGAAGCCGGTCAACAGTCCGTCTAAAATTTGAAGGATGCCGAGGGTGATTCCGAGGACTGCTATCTCAGAGGCGAAGGTTCGGGTATGGGACTGAATTACTACCGGGCGGCGCACCGGTTGGCGAGCTACATGCAGGCGAGCCCTTCCTTCGACCGAGCTCCAGATTCTTTGAGGGGATGCAACTGCCTGATTCATAGTTTCGTTCCCTACCACGTATCGAAACATTACTTCTTCACCCATATCCGGAGACGGGGGAAGGATGCATCAGCAAAAACTCATGGCGCCCCAAACAGCCAAAAGCTGTCTAGAGCGCCATGTAATTTCAGCGGGTTAGGGTTTAAAACCGACACCGCTCAATGGGACTGCTCGACCTCACCTATCTGCTCTAGTTCGGTCACCAGGGAGTTAATCTTTTCTCGGATGTCTTCCGCTAAGACCGAAATGAGGGTCCCTGTCTGAGAGACGCTGTTATCGGTATGCACGGTTTCACGCGCGATCCATTCGGCGCAGGTGCCTAAGTGATCGAGTCTGCTAGCTATTTCTAGAATCTGGCCAAGGGTATTCATCATAGTGTGCTCTCTCGAAGATCAACTTCATTCGATTTGAGATTATGATGAGAGCTCATTGCTAAGGGCTTCACACGATCTCGTGCGAAGGTTTCGGAGTACTGGGAAATGATTTTGCAGACGGCCGAATCATCCAGGGCACGGCGATGGGAGATGATGGAGGAGATCTCGGTAATCCTTGGCAAACCCCTTCGGATATCGAGATCTCCTCACGCCCTACTTAGCGGCGGGTTGTACGAGCGTCGATTCGATCACGAACACCCCGTCCTGATATCCTAGAGTGCTCGAACTCACCCCCATGCCTCGAAGCTTCGAAGAGTCGAGTGCTTTGTCGATGTCGCTCGCTCCGCCGGTGAACATAGCAAGGCTACTCTTCACGCTGTCCATTACGTTTGCAAGCTCAGAGAAGTTGAGGTAGAGCGAACCGGTTTTGTTTTCACTAACAGACGAGAGCTGAAGTTTGGGCACGCTGGAGCTCGAGCCTAATAAGTCTTTCACCGCGCGCTCGGAGGAGGTGAGGATCAACGTGTTGGAGCTCGCTGGCTTGCTGATGAAGAGCCCAACTCCGAGCAGGGTCGTGAAGTATCGTGTGGGGCTTCCCGCGATATCCTTCGACATCCACATCGCTTCTTGCCCGGTCGACTTCAAACCTTCGCTCAAGGCACTCTCGAGTATGGTTGCCAATTCGTCACGGTTATCTGATTCAAGAGCGAATACGAGCTCGGGTATCGGAGAACCACCATCGTTGTTGCGAACTCCCATGGTCAAACCCTTGAGAGCCTTTATCTGAGGCAGCGCTGGGACTACTCCGGTCTGCTCGAGATTTTTCAGAAGGGGCTCGAGCTTTGCAATCGACTTGGTATCGAGCGCGAGGGCAAGCGCCATATCGGCAGGGAAACTCTTGGCAGAGGTCGGCAGAGAACCTGCCGACAAGGCGTCTAAGATTGTGCGCTGATTGTCGGTCTTGGCTGTCATGGCTACGCCAGCACGAGTAACGACACCTTGATCGATTCCTTGCGAAATCATGAGTGCGTCCACTGGGAGGTCTTTCGGATCGAAATCTTCGTCAGCGGCTGCTTCTCCTGCATCCTCTTGGTCTTCTTCGCCCTCGGTATCCGAAACATTCACCTCAGCGACCTTGGCTTTGAGCTTCGCGGCGGGCTTTGTGTTTACGGTAGGTAGGATCTTGCCCGTGGATACAAAGCCGAGGAAGAGTGGAGCTTCAGATCCTCGTACCGCAGCTTCTGCTCTTTTGAACTCTGGAAGTGCCTTGATGCTTTCGATGCCGTTACGCTCCTGTGTTGCGAAGAGATCCTCTATCAAAGCTTTATTGTCCGAGACACCGAGGAGCTTCTCGGAAGCTCCGACGTGAAGCGTAATCTCTTTGCGCTCCCGACCTTCTTCGTCTGAGCCCGGCAGGAGCGCCGCAAAAGCGTCTGCGCCGCCGACTTTGTCATCGCTTACAGATGCACCGATCTCCCTCAATGCGTCACGCAGCACAGGAAGTTTATCCTTGAGATTGGTAGCTCCCGCGGCAGAGATGTACGCGGCGACATCGAGTTCATCGGGGGTTGCTGCAGGCTTATCAGCTACCACAACGAGTGAGCCCACCACCTGTTCTATGTTCGATTTCCCGTCGGGCGAGATCGCCCCAAGCTTCTTGAGAAATTGAACAAGGGCTTCTACTACCTTCTTCTGCTCTGCATCTGCGCCAGCGCGTTCGAGCTCCGCCATGGCCGACTGGAACGGCATGTCGTTAAACCAAGGCGATGTTTTGAGCTTCTTGTACCCTTCGCCCTGCAGGTCGAAGACCAGAAAGCCTACCGCTGTGGTGGGCAGTTTTTTGAGAAGCGGTTCCTCGAGGAGCTTGCTGCTCTGGACAGTTGAACTCGGTGCCGTCGTTTTCGATTCTTTGGAGCACCCGATTACCGAGCTCGCTACTAAGCCGACCGTGACTAGGGGTATGAAAAGTGATCGCATGAAATATATCCTCGTGTAAGCAGCCGGTTTGGCAAGTTGTGCCCACTCAGGGTGGTTCGAGCCGCGCGGTAACACCAGCCGCACCGGCGGCGAAAGCCTGTTCGGGAGATACAGCTACTTCACGCTCACAACAGCTTGAATTGAGTCTCATTCTCCTGCCTTCGACAGGTACTACAATTCGGCGAGGCTGTCATCATTTCTCTCGTTGGTTCTGAGCGAGTCAGGGTGTTTTTCGGAGTTCTCCGACTGCGCCGAGAGGCAAAAGTAGTCTTAGCCCTTACAAATGCAAACTCTCCCCGGACTGTGGAGCGGCCCGAAAAAAGCCCATTGCGGGGGCAGAGTGGGACGTTTAACCTTGTTTTGAGGGTTAACCACCTCACACTCACTAAGGCTCCAAACCATGGCGTTGACCCGTCTCGATTGTGATTTTTTCCGGGGTGACAAAGCACCGATGGACGTCTCGTCGTTTGTTGCCCTCAATCCAGTGGCTCAACCGGCTCGGATGGTGTTTGCCGGTTCTTCGGTAGTGCGTGAAGGTCTCGGAAGCCAGGTGGCTTTCCGACTTGCCCTTGATTATTTCGTGCACGGGGTAGAGGTTCACTATGCTGGCCTACCTCGTGATGTTCGGCCCGCACGGGATGAGGACGCGGTTTTGGGCGTTCTCGAAGATGCATTTCGTAGTGCGAACTCCTCGGTTTATTCGTTTGGCCACAAATTGGCGGCTGGGGGGCGTATGGCTGCCTCGTTGCTCGGTGTTGTGATCGAGAACGGGACGCTTGCGACCGGTCGAGTCGGCACAGGAAGCGTCTATCTCTTTCGTAACAATCAGCTCTTTCCGTTTTTCGAGGTCCCGGAGGCCGAGAGCGTGCGTGTTGGTGATGTGCCCGAGTTTCCCGAAGAGTCAGTCGCTCGCAAGAAGGCCTTTGTAGGTTCGAATTCGATCGTTGATGTGGAGTTGGCCTCGGTGGGTTTGCAAGGCGAGGACGTGGTGTGCGTGTTTTCGCGACCGCTCACCTCCCTCAATGAAACTTTGCTGTTCGAGTGCTTGGAGACGTTGATATCGGAGGGGTTTCCCATCCTGCAACAACCACAAGTGGCGACACGGGTGTGTAGCGAGGTCTTTACCGAACCCGACAGCCTGTCCTTCGCTATGGTGCTCTCAGTCGGACCCGAAGTAGTCTACTGCGCCAAGGCGGTAGGGGCGTAGTTTCGTATCACGCAAACCATCGGCATTTTAATTCATCGGTTGTTTACTGCCGCCGTCCGCGTTGCATGCGTCTTTTCGACCCCGCAGTACAAAGGGATACGTAGCGCTACAAACACGACACATGCGAGTACTGACACCATGACCGGTAAAAACCTGCTAGAACACGAGAAGAGCCCGTACCTGCTGCAACATAAAGACAATCCTGTGTGGTGGCACCCCTGGGGAGACCAAGCATTCGAGCGCGCTCGGCGTGAGGACAAACCGGTATTCCTCTCGATCGGGTACTCTACCTGCTATTGGTGTCACGTCATGGAGCACGATTCGTTTGAGCACACGGAGGTTGCGGATGTGCTCAACGAGGAATTCGTTTCGATTAAGCTCGATCGTGAAGAGTACCCCGACGTGGATCAGCTCTACATGGATGTTGTGGTCGGGATTCATGGGCATGGTGGGTGGCCGATGTCGGTTTTCCTCACCCCAGAGAGAAGGCCTTTTTGGGGAGGAACCTTCTTCTATCGCGACCAATTCGTCCAAATACTGCGGGGGCTTGCGCACGCATGGAAGGTCGATCGCGAGAAGGTTCTCTCATCAGGAGATGAGTTGACCCGTTATCTCGGCTCGAAGCAGCATCGACCTGGTCGCCGGATGATAGAGGACGCAACGCTCGTGCGAGGGGTAGAGCAGACCTTGGCGCGATACGACAGGCAGTATGGCGGCTTTGGAGGAGCGCCGAAGTTTCCACCGACGCAACAGCTTCAGCTCCTACTGAGAATGTACCTGGTGACTAAGAGCGCCGCAGCGATCGAGTCTGTCATGGGTACGCTCGTTGCAATGGCAAAGGGTGGCATCTTCGACCACCTGGGCGGCGGCTTTCATCGCTATTCGGTCGATGCAAGATGGCACATCCCGCATTTCGAGAAGATGCTCTACGACAACGCGTTGCTGGCTCAGGTGTATCTTGAGGGAGCGCAGCTTACCGGTGATACCCTGTGCCGCGACGTCGCAGCGCGAACACTCGATTACATGCTGCGAGAGATGACCGATCAGCGGGGCGGTTTTCATTCGGCCGAGGATGCCGGTGAAGTCGGCAAAGAGGGGGAGTTTTACGCCTGGACGCCTGTCGAGATCCAGCGCGTCCTGGGTCCGGAGCGAGCTCAGAGGGTGTGCGAGCTGTACGGGGTGACGAGTGAGGGGAACTTCGAGCGCGGTACGTCGGCACTAATACTCGAGAGCGATGTTGACTGGAGTGTCGCCGAAGCTCCCGATATCCGAGAGGCGCGCGCGCTTCTGCTACGTGCGCGCGCCACGCGGGCCCGCCCTCATCGTGACGACAAGGTGTTGACGTCCTGGAACGGTCTGGCGATCTCTGCTTTTTGCAAGGGATATCAAGTGCTCCAGAACTCGCGCTATCTGGACGCTGCCACAACCGCTGCTCGGTTTATCAAGGAGACTATGTGGCGCGATGCGGGACTTGTTCGTCGTTATTACCGTGGCGACGCGGGGATCGAGGCGCTCTTGGAGGATTACGCCTATCTGATCGACGGGGTGCTCACGTTGTTCGAGTGCACGGGAGATCGAACATGGCTCGACTGGGCCGCGGAGCTGCAAGACGAGCAGGATGCAAGGCTGTGGAGCGCTGACCTCCAGGCTTACCTCTCTTCAGCCAACCCGGGTCTGCTGGTCCGAGGAAGTGAGTGGAGCGATGGAGCTACCCCGGCACCTAATGCAGTCACCCTCAGTAACCTTCTCTTTCTGGCTGAGTTGACCGGAGAATCTCGTTTCGCTTCGCGGGCGCGGTCGTTGGAGGAGGGAGCACCTACTGATTTAGGTGGGCAGCCGCTCCTCTTTACATCGACCCTGAGAGCGGTCCTTTTAAGACGAGCAGGACCCTCAAGCTGTGTTATCGCCGTTCCGGAGCGGGGTGATGAACCCCCGCGTGAGGCGTTCGAGCTTTGGTCGCGATTTCTGCCGTTTACCCGTCTGGTATGGCAGGCTGCACATGCAGAAGCGGTCGAATTGCTGGAAGGCAGGCCAGCCACGAACGGGGCTGCGACGTTTTACATCTGTCGACATCAGAGTTGTTTCGAGCCAACGGTTGATGTTGAATGGGCTGTGCGAGTATGCTCCGAAACGCCGGTCTTAAAGACGATGTAGATTATGCGACAATATCTCGATCTAGTAGCGGATGTTCTTGAGAATGGAAAACCAGAGCAGGGCATCGAGCGTGATGGTGCGCTTGTTCGGCCCGATCGAACCGGAGTTGGAACATACTCCGTGTTCGGGCGACAGCTCAGGTTCAACCTGGATCACGGCTTTCCGCTCGTTACTACCAAGAAAGTGCACCTCAAATCGATCATTTATGAGCTGTTGTGGTTCCTGAAAGGGGATACGAACATCAGCTACCTGAAGGAGCACAAGGTCTCGATCTGGGACGAGTGGGCGGACAGCGAAGGCGATCTCGGTCCTGTATACGGTAAGCAGTGGCGTCGATGGGAAGGGCCGCGAGGGCAGGTTGATCAGATTCAGCGCGCGGTCGAAACGATCAAAGCTAATCCTGCCAGCCGCCGGATAGTCGTTGTGTCGTTCAATCCAGCCGATCTCCCCGAGGTCGCACCGCCGGCGTGTCATACCCTCTTTCAGTTTTACGTGTCGGGAGATCGTTTGAGCCTTCAACTCTATCAACGCTCGGCGGATCTGATGTTGGGTGTTCCCTTCAACATCGCCAGTTACGCGTTGTTGCTGATGATGGTGGCGCAGGTGACGGGGCTCAAGGCGCACGAATTCGTGCACACCTTCGGTGATGTACACATTTACTCGAATCACGTCGAGGGCGCACGCTTACAGCTCGAGCGAGAGCCCAGAGGGCTACCAACGATGCGTATCAATCCAGAGGTCAAAGACCTCTTCGCCTTCAAATACGAAGATTTTACCCTCGAAGGGTATGAGCCGCACGAGCGGATAGTGTTCGACATCGCGGTCTAAGATGGCTCGTCATTCAGTAGCCGCTATAGTCGCCATGGACGATGCCCGCATCATCGGGCGTGATGGCGCGTTACCGTGGCATTTGCCGGAGGATTTGGCGCACTTCAAGGCCCTCACGATGGGAGGCGTGGTTGTGATGGGGCGCAAGACGTGGGATTCTCTCCCGGCGAAGTACAGGCCTCTGCCTGGCCGCACTAATGTCGTCGTGAGCCGAAATCCGGCGGCTGTTTCGGTGCCCGACGGTGTCCACGTCGCAAGCTCCGTGGAGGCTGCGCTTGAAGTTGCACGTCGTGTCATCAGCGCAGAACAACGGATCTGGATCATCGGTGGTGCCGAGATATACCGCGTCTTGCTTCCGGTTGTGGATGAAGTGCGCCTCACGCAGGTTCACGGTATCCATGAAGGCGATGCGTCTTTCCCTCCCTTCGAGGATGACTTTGAGCTTATTTCAGAGCGAGCCGGTGAAGCGTGTACGTTTAAGGTGTATCGACGTCATAGCTCGTAGCTCTTTGCAGATTCTTGCTACGTGGGAGGCGACATGCGCGGGAATAGACAAAACCTCTACTCTCGCGGCCCTCTCGCTATGCGGCTTCATGTAAAGCTCGGGTTGGGATGGGCTGTCTCCGGGCATCGTGAGGCATCTGGGGGATGATCGAACGAACACATCCTGGATTAGTTGGTCTGATATAGTACCGAGCTCGTGATAATTTGAGGATCTCATCCACGCACTGTTCGCTCGATGGTAGTTCGTTTAAGTTTAGGGTCCGACCTGAAAATGCCTGTTGTGCTTTTCCATCGATACACATTTTTATGTAGAACTCACGGATGGGCAAATTAACAACGTCGTTGCTGTCGAACTGAGGCGTCAATTCACGCGCCACAGTCGCTGCATCAGGCGCACCGACACAGAAGGTGAGGAAGTTTCCTACGTTTCCAAAAATTGAACTCTGCAGCTCTTTGGGAATTTGGTCGAGGTGTTGATGTGCGAGAGTGAGTGATAGGAGGTGTTTTCGCGACTCATTCAGGATTTCGCAGAATGATTCGTGTGCGAAATAGTCAAAGTCATCAATATACAGGTTGAATGGTTGACGGATCTCCGCGGAGACCTCAGTACGCGAAATCGCTGCTTCATACATCTTCCACACCAAGAGCGAACCCAATACGTTCACACCCTCTTGACCCAGTTTCTCCCTGG
>JBILFA010000133.1:0-9058 GCA_044351795.1 Bdellovibrionota bacterium
TCATCTCTCGGAAGTTGAGAAGGTTAGCCTCTTGAGTGAGGGTGGCGCGTATACAGGGGACGGCCAAGAGATCGTCGAGTCGCGTCACAATCCGAGCTATCGGGCCGGAGGCGAACTGATCGTGTCGGGCAGGAAAATCCCTCAACCAGAAGCGCTTAATATTATCCCCAGAGACTCGTTGTATCGCCGCTCGACGGAACTCGGCGTCTGTCAACATTCGGCGAAGGCTCAGAATATTGACTCCTGGAAGATCGATGATAGCGAGTAGCGCATATCGTACAATCCGCTCTGTTCTCTCACACCATTCAGTCTTCAGTAGGCGTCGAAGGACATCTATCAAGCTCTCTATCGTACGGGTCTGTAGGTGAGGACGAGTCGCCTCGAACGGATTGAATCCGGGAACAAACGAACCTTCTGATGGGTCGAAAATAACGACATCTGTCGCTCTGTGACGGGGAACCATTTTAAGGACGTCATCCACGAGGGACCCATCCGGATCAATCACTGCACATCCTAAGCCGTTTGCTATGTCGCTTTGTATCAGCAATTTCAATAAACTAGATTTGCCACTACCTGATTTCCCCAGGATGTACATGTGTTGCTGTCGATCTATTCGCTTGATGCCGAAAGGTGAGAGATTACCGCGGTGATTCGTGTGTCCGAAGATGGCTGCTTCCTTGACGTCGGATTGGCGTGGTACATCAACCGGCGCTGCCCCTTTGCGTGACAGTCCTCTGGGGCCATTAGGTAGCGTGCCCGCGGACGGCGGATTGAAGAAGCCCGCTAGTTCGTTCGAAGAGAGTCTGAAGGGTCTATCGAACGAACGGCTTCTGACCTTTCTGAGCCAACTATTTCCGCTCTGAATAGGTCTGAGGATGAAACCATTTTCATCGATCCTGTTGAACTGTTGTGTTGCTGCCGCTATGTGTCTGACCTTGTCGCTCAACCGCGCCGAAATGCTTTGTATGAGGTGAGCAGGAGCATCTGGATCCAAGTCTGAGAAAGCCGAAATACGAATAGTAACGGCGAACAGCGGACTAGAGCACTTCGTTCGAATGCGTGCGAGCGAGTCCACCTTCAGACCGTCTCTAAGCCAAAGTCGCGGATTGGCAAAACTCCTGAGGCGGGTTGTCCGACGGCTCCACGCGAGTCGCAATTGATGCCACCACGTGTCTTTCAACGGCTTCACAATGGTTTGCACGAGTAGGCGCTCTCCAGACTCGGCCTGTGAAAGTGCAGTAAGAACGGGGGCGAGCGTCGATGTAAGGAATTCGCCGTTGAACTTTATCGGAAAGACATCCGACCTCGCGAGTTGCAAGTCCATCCCGACAGCGACAACTGTACGGCCGCTCTGCAGGGTGTGGTCGGAAACCTCCTCAATTTGACAACCATCCATCCATGCATAGATGCCGTTGCTGAGATGCTCGATGATGGTGGAGGAGCCGACCAGGCAAGGATAGACGATGTTACAATCCGAGTAGAACTCGAGAGAGAAGGGCTCCCAAATACTCTGCGTGATGTCATCCAGCTGATGCTGGAAGAACCGCGCATGATTCATACTGCACTCTGTCTCGTACAAAGCAGACGCCGCCTCATCGAGAGCAGACACCATTTTTGGTCGGGCACTATGTATGCAGACTACTCGCATGGTTTCGACAGCTAAGCGAGAGGACGACCTTTCGAACTCCTCTCCAGTCGAAAGCATCTTGCCTAGTTTATGCCCCATACAGAAGAGCGAGATAGACCGCTAACAGAGTCCTAAAGGGATTCGAAGATTGAACAAACATTAGAAATATCAGGAGGCGAATGCTAACCGAAAGCTAACCGCTACCAAACTGCGATCCTTCAAGTGCATGTTTCCGTGCGTGAATTTCTCGAGCAACACGAATGCCTGTATCGTAAGCTCCATGCACCGTGCCGTGCGCTCCGCTATAGTTTGTGGCCTCCCCACAAAAGAAGAGTCTGTTCTCGATCGGTTGAGCAAGTGCCTGTCTTGCCTCGATATCTCGTCCAGTTGAGCCGGAAGCGCTGTAGGAACAAGACCCTCGAGCGAACGGATCTTCGAGCCAATCGACAACTCGAGAGGATACGAAGGCTCTCTCGACCTTGGGTCCGAAAAGTTCGCTTAAGGTGGCGAGTAGGTTCTTGATGAGTGCCTCTTGGTTGTGAAAGAGCTCTTGATACATTGTGATGAGCTGCCCGCCTGAGAACCCAACGAGCATCTCACCGTGTTTACAGCTGCGACTCCATATTTCGGGGACCGGCCCGGGCAACGAGAGAAAACGCTCCTCTCCGAATATCTGCTCGGAGAAATGGAGAATGATTTTAACAGTGTGGTTCATTCGCAGCGACGCGAGCGCAGCTTGGTGTCCCGCATCCAAGCAGGGATCGAATGTGATTGACCCACTTTGAAGTACTCCCAGGGGTACCGCTACCACTGCACAACGTCCGCGACCGACACACTCGCCATGAGCATCGAAGAGTGTAACTCCGTCAGCCCCGTGATTCAGCCGAGCGATCTCCATACCAAGTCTATACGTAAATCCTGAGGCCAGAGATTCGACCAAGAGGCTTAACCCGCCCTCTACCCGTGCGTGCTCGGTCAAGATGTCCGCATCGTATTCGAGAGCAGCCATCGAAAGTTCGTCGATCGGCGCCCCCTCATGAGAAGATATCGCATTAGCAGTGCGATCAAGGGCGTCTGCTGGGTATTCGGCAGCCAGTGAATTCAAGAGTTCAGATACTGCCACTGACGTACCTGAGTGCGCGGCTATGTGTTGCTTGATTCGCCGCACCGCTTGTACCCATGGATCGGAGTCCGACAAGAGCGCACCGTCTCGCGCATACAAGACGGCTGACGGTACGGGTCTGAGTATAGCCCCCGCATTTTTGAGCAGATCCGCGATTGGATGATTTGTATCGTGTAGGAATTCCGCGCCGTGTTCTACAACGCCGAGCACGCTCTGTTCGGAATACACGAGGCCACCGAGCCGGTTTCGAGCTTCCAGCAGGAGGACAGAGTGCTTGAATGACGACAGTGCAGAAGCTGCAGCAATTCCCGCAACTCCGCCCCCTACAACGATTACGTCAAAGATCGCTTCTCTTTTCATAGTTCATGTGTGTCGAGCAATATCGGCTGGCATATTTACCCAGATAGCAGCGGATAAAAAGTCGTGGGGTTAGCAAAAGATGAGCTTACCGTGAGAAATCGGTAACTCCCTTGATTGAGAGGAATCCCCTCCCTACCATGCGCTGGCAGCAGCAGAGGAGAATGCAACTCGATACTACACGCGGCCTAGCCCAAGGGAAGAAAGTTCGAGTCATTCGTTCGGTGCTCGACAGGACGATCCAGCTTCGAAAGAGGCAAGGGTCGCCGTGCTGATGAAGAACGATTCGTGTCGATGAGGAGGATGTATGTACGATACTCGTCAAGTAGGAGCGGAAGATTCGACAATCGCCGATAGAAGTTTTGGAGAAAGTCTGAGAGAGCTCACTACGGCAAGCCTGCACTTCTGTGGCAAAGACATCCGCGTTCCCGAGATCGATCTCGCAATGAAAGCCGATAATTGGGATTCCTCGTTGATGCTAGAGAACATTCGTCGTTCCGATGTGGCCGTAGAGAGCATCCCCGATCTCTCCGCTTTTTATGAGTCGTGCAGGAGGAATACCCAAGCCGAATACGATGCAGACAAGCTCTGCACCTATCTCGAAAGACGCGTAGAAGCGGGAACGATTTACCTTAGCCCCGAGTTCCGTGCCTTCGAGAAAGGTTGGCGTAGGGATGAGCTCAATCACGCCATAGGTTTTGCGATGCTGGAGGCGCTTCTCCACAGGGATGCTAGCACCATGGAGGCTGAGTACATATGTGCTCGTTTCTCTGAGCTTCGTGCTCAGGAGGCAACGTTTCAAAGGCTGGAGGAACAAGGCTTTCTGAAAGACGAATTTACTACAGCAGTGACGATAGCGTACGACGAGATTCGCACGGCTATGGAGTACACTGTAAATGCAAGAGTAGACTTTCCGCGCTTTGATATAAGTACAGGTGGCGTTCTCACTCAATGGATAGTCGGTGTAGCCCGAGACGAGGCGCATCACTGGTCAAACATCTGCATGGTCATACGGAGAAATCATCCTGACCGACTACGCGAGGTTCCTGAGCTGGTGGGCAGAATGGTCGAGTTCGAGACCAGTGCACAGTACGAATACACTGGAACCTTCGTTTTTGATCACCCCAGTGGCGAATCAGATGTCGGGTCCTCACGCAAGGCCGCACAAAAGGTGATTCACACTCTTAGGCCGGACCGATAGCCACGGCGAGAATTTTCTTTGTAGAGCAGGGTAGAGGATTTGCATATGTCGATAACTCAGGCACATCACGATAGATCTGGATATACGGAAGCGACTCGCGAAGGCGATAGACTTGAAGGGGTGGCGGCTCTTCAGAATATCATCCGCGGCCTTGTTTCTCAGGTCTGTGCCATACATGGGATTTCTCAACCGAAAATCGTCGATAGATTCGCGACAGGGACTCACCCGGCCTTTCACCTGAACGCTTGGTACGACGGAAAGGAGCGAAATGTAGTAGTGAAACTGCTACTTGCAGATCAAGACGGAGAGAGCTTTTTCGCGCGTGAATGTGCAGGATATAGCTTAATAGGTGGCTCTCCGGTAAAGCACCTAACACCTAGACTGCTCGCATTTGGGGCGCTCCAATCTAGTGAGTCCTGTCCGGGCTGTAGCTATATAATTGTCAGCTTCGCCAAAGGTGTGTGTGTGAATCAGGGCTTTCTTATTTTCTCGCCGGAGGAACAGAATCGCTTTGCACAGCAGGTAGGAGAAGCGCTGCGTGGATTGCACGGAACTGAGATTCGAGTTGCGCAATCGCCTGCGTTGTCCAGTGACAGACTGCGGAAAGTATTGGAGGCAAATGTTGCTGATATCCTGCAACACAACGCCGAGTATCGAGCCGGAACGGGGAGTTGGCGAGGATTGTCGAGCGATGCTTCACGGGGAGCTGCTGAGTTTGTCAGGAGAAACGTTGAGATACTTAACGACCTGAAAGACGTAGCGCTTCTTCATGGGGATCCTCATCGAGACCATTTCTTCGTCAAGAGAGCTGAGACGGGTTCAGTCGAACTCTCTGGTATAATTGATTTCGCGGACGCGGTTTTCTTCGACCCTTTGTACGATTTTACCAGTGTTCATATGGATCTTTTCGGTGGTGACCTCGGTCTCCTTACTACGGCACTACAGGCATATGGAATCGAGGGCGACGCAGAGGTCCGCAAGAAGCTGATGTTTCTCTCCCTAATCCACGAATTCGACATCTTCGAGCGTATCGAGCGCGACAGAGTAATAAGGCCGATTGGACCTCTCAGTACCTCGTTGGCGAATACGAGTTGGGAAGAATTTCGCTCGGGTTTATTCGGACTAGGGAGAGATGATGAGTAAGGTAACTTTCGAGGTCTTTAAGGAGATCGCGAACAAGGTGTCCTCAATTTCACGAGATGTCGTCGATCGTACGTTTCGTTCTGCTCAGCTCAAGAGCCGTACGAAAGGAGATCGCTCGTTGGTTTCAGAGGCAGATGAAGAGATTGAAAGATGCGTCTCACTAGTCATCCGAGCAGCTTTTCCCTCGCACGGAATCCTGGGGGAGGAATTCAACAGCACATGGCCGACGACGGAGTATGTCTGGACGATTGATCCGATCGATGGCACTACCCCCTTTGTATATGGCATTCCGTTGTTTGGCTCGCTTCTTGGCCTCGTGAGAGATGGAGTTCCGTGTTTCGGTTCTATCTGCCTCCCCACGGTGAATGAAACGCTGATAGGCGACGGATACTCGGCTTTCTGCAATGGAAAACCGATATCTGTAGACAACACCACTGCTCTCAGCGATGCAGTGCTTCTGACGTCGGATCTCACAGAGCTGGCGAAATTGAAGCAGCGAGACGGCTTCAATCGAATGATTGAGGACGTTTATATCGCCCGCACATGGGGAGACTGTTTCGGATACGCCATGGTCGCTAAGGGAGAAGCCTCGATAATGATGGACGCTGGGCTCAACGGATGGGACATCGCGCCACTTGTGCCGGTTCTCATCGGCGCAGGGGCTCTTGTCACCGATTTCGATGGTAATCCCGTGACAGATGGGAAGGGATATTTCAGTCAATCGTGCCTGGCTGCCCCTCCAGCCCTGCACGCGCAAGTACTTGAGGCTTTGCGGTCGGCCTCGATCGAGGAGATTCCTGCCGCGGTGTCGTTCAGCGGGAGCTAGTTGCTCATCGAAAGCCAACACGATGGTAATCATTGTTGAATGAAGCCCTGGTAGGTTGTGTCAGTTCCAGTTCGATGACGCCGCTGTGTAGGCAGCTTGAGAGCTCTTCGCTTGAAAGGCGAGGTTGCTCGGGACGGGGCCCAGGAATGAGACGACATTTTCGTGTAAAGGATTATGGCTCCGATATCCACGCACAGCGCACAAGGAAGTATGACCCCTCACCGGTTACTCGGGAGAGATACTCGCTCGCTACATGAGCGTCGTGCCTTTTGGCGAAAAGTGGTCAGCGCCTGGAGGTCTCCCTCAGATGGAGTATTATGGTCTCGGAAGCAGGGGATTACAGAGCTGGAGTTAGCGGATCCTTCATGGATGCTGAGTGAGCAGGCAGATCAGAAGCTTGGAATCTTTGGCGCTGGAGCAGGTCGTTTGCTCTGTGAGATTATCAAAGAGGATCCTCGTTTCAAGGGAGATCTTAGTGCATTTTATATGTGGTTGCATCCCTGGAGAGACTATTCCGCAGTTCTGTCATCCTGGCGAACACCGGACGATGCAGCCACGTGGGCACGATTATATGGAATTCCTCCACGCAAGCTAATAGATCGTAGTTGGATTCGAAAGGCTCCGCTGTTGGTCGCTAGAGAGGGCCGCAAGGGTCTGTACGAAGCCATTCTCGAGGATTCTCGGTTTGGAGGAAGGTTCTCTTCCTTCTCTCAGTGGTGGAAGCATGGTAGCGGCGACGTAGAGCTAGTGAAGCGTTGGATAACTAAAGAGGATGCCTTAATGTGGGCTGTTCAAGAGCGGTTGGACACGCGCTGCCTCTCAGACGAGACTGCTTTTCGTAGCGCGCGTAGGCGAACACATAAGGCCATACTTCAGGATCCTCGCTTCCAGGGAAAGTTCAAAATTTTCAAGGTATGGCTCAATATCGATACTGCACACAACTCCATTGTTGCTGGTTGGAGAGATAAGAGGGATGCCGTTCAATGGGCTCTTGAACGGGGAATGAATCCGTCTCAGTTGTGGGTGCCTGAAGTTCTTGCAAGCCTCGGGCATATGGATATCTTGCAGGGCATCTTGAGTGATACCCGTTTCGCCGGAGATTTCACCGTTTTTCGGAACTGGGTAGGGGCAGAGCCTGATTATGTTGAGGTGGTCAAGAGCTGGCGTACCAGTGCTGATGCCGTTAGCTGGGCGGTGTCCGAAAATGTATCGTGGGACTTTCTCGAAGACAATGCCCATAGCAAGGAATTGGAGCAATTACGTTCGGCACTACTTAGTGACCCGCGATTTGGAGGAAGGATATCTGAGTTTCGGATTTGGCTGGGTCTGCATAGTGACTATCGTGCCCTCGTGCGTAGTTGGAAGAAACCCCAAGATGCACTGGCGTGGGCGGCCTCAAAGGGGATCTCTGCTGCTAATCTCGTGAGGCGCTCCTGGCTCATCGAGGTGAGTCCGCTTCCCGTGCATCAAGGAGGCACGGGAGAACCTCTCAAAGGACTAGTGGAGGCAATAGTTTCAGACCGGCGCTTCAAAGGGGATTTCCTCTGTTTCCGCAGGTGGCTCGGAGTTAACAACTGGAGTGCTATCGTTAGCAGTTGGAAGAACCCCAAAGATGCTAGATCATGGGCGCAAGCCAAGGGCATTTCATGGAAAGGTATCGCAGCTCGGGAACGTCGTTCGCAACGTCATGACTGCGATGAAGAGAAACGATCTCTCTTTGAAGCCATCGTCAGTGACCCGCGTTTTCGTGGAAGCTTTTCAAAGTTTCTTAGCTGGCTTGGCCTCCCTCAGAGCCTCTGATGGGAGCGAGCCGAATCTCCCGTTTTCTCGCAATCGATAGATTTCGCATCGCCTGCTAGATCGCAGCAGGTAGCAAATAAAGCGCTAACTATCTTCTCATCGTTCCTTATCCGAGAGCTCTCTCTATTCACAAAGACGATATGATACGGTGCGCGAGAGTTATGTTGGGGAGAAATGAATGCTCGGGTCAGCAACGATTTGTAGTTCACGGTCAAGTGCTCAATATGATTCGTCTACTGCTTCAAGCGCAGTAAGCAACGAAGTGACGTCCTGTGGTGTCCGAGCTTCCGATTCGCCAGATACCAATGATGTCCTCAATGTTCAGCGCATGTACGATCTCAGTCTGGGCATTCCTACGCTCGCGGATGTAGTACTTAGTAGAACACCTCAAGAGAGGGCCGCGATGAGCGAGACCATTGAAGTGGTCGGAAGGCGCCTTGCTCGTGAAGGCGATCTGTTTCCTCTTTTTGGGTCCGATTCTGCTCATAGCGTTTGCATTGCTCTCCTTGAGCTCAATGCGCTACTGGAATCCATCGGCGAAGTAGGTGGCCATTTACCTGAGAGTCTGTCGCATCCCTCTGCCTGGCAAGAGAGGGATCTGTTCGCGCGAATGTCGGCGATGTACGAGCGATTCGTGAATTTAGGCTCGGTGTCCACGTCCTTGCCTACGCCTAGACAAAGAGGTCGATGCATGTTGTACCTTAGAAGCACGTGTGAGGTTTACCAGAAGTCCAGTGCTGGTATCGAAGGACAGCCGCGGCACGTTGACAGACGCGAAGAATTGGTTGCCGAGTCGTTGCAGTCGCTTAACGAGGGAATTCAGCGGATACGCGAGTACCTTATTAAAGCTAACCGCGGACTGGCTTTCAGTAACGTAAACTCAATCTGTAAGTCGGATCCAGCAAAGAGAGCCAAAAGTGACTTGGAATCGGCGGCCATGTTTGGGTTAATCAATGCGGTAGATGCGTTTGATTGGAGGTA
>JBILFA010000213.1:0-2794 GCA_044351795.1 Bdellovibrionota bacterium
AGCGACGAACATGTAACGCTTACCGAGAGCGAGCAACCGTTCGGCCAACCCGCTCGCCAAGAGCGCCGCGTAGATATCGCCGTGCCCGGGGGGGTTCCAGTTGAGCTCCCCGTTTCGTTCTTGAGCCGGCATGAACGAATCGCGGTAGATCTTCGGATGCCTATGCTGCAAAAAGGTAGACGGTAGCGAATCCGGCTGAAGATCCTCGTAGTCGTGCATGGCCAAGCGTACGTCGGTGTCAGTCGAGAAGCTCGTCATGTGGACCAGAGGAATCGCCGTACCTACTTTCTGACCCATGAGCCGCAGCTGGTGTCCAATGATATCGTTGAAGGTCATCTCCCCTTTGACTCGCAGCAACGATTTTGCGCGCTCGAGTCCCATCGTCGTCCCAAGACCACCGTTCAACCGCACAACCACCAGGCTCTCGAGCGCCCTCTGTCCGGCTTGCACGAGTTCGGAGGATGCGGCGACCTTTTCGAAGGAGTCTACCTCGGTGACGGGTTCTATATCCTGCTCGGCGATAACACCGGTTTCGCCGGATATGACTTGGCGAAAGAGCCTCTCGAAGTTCGTAATGACCACCGGTGGGAGGCCGTCCGCCTCCATAAGTTCGCGCGCCTTCTTGACACCGTTCTCGGAATTCGTGGCTACCTCTCTATTCTTATCTCTTGCGAACTCCACAATCTGCCCACATGTAGTTTCATTAAACAACCGCCTGAGAATAACTTTCATTCAGCCGAAGTACAACTCTCCATCGACCTCTGTCTTCAGGGCACCGAAACCACAAACACCGCGGCATGAGAGCGATCAAGCCGGTATTCGCCGCTATCAGGCGGTATGAGCGCGGCCCCACCATCCGACAACGCAAGCCGGTGTCCGGAACTCGTCTGCAGTAAGACCACCTCGCGCCCTAGAGCGAGGAGCACTTTGACATTTGACCCGCTCACGAGCCGCCCCTTACTGCTAGCCTCGGGCAAAAACGAGAGCTGGAATTCTTGCGCCGGTGTCTCGACGACAAAAAAGCCGTCATCGCTTGTACGAGGCGCGATGATTGGCGCAGGGCCTGGCGTATAATCGAGCATCTCCAGCAGCGTCTCGACATCCCGATGCTTGGGTGTGAGACCTGCCCGCACCACATTGTCGGAACACGCCATACACTCCACTAAATCCCCATCGAGATACGCATGAGGTATGTTCGGGCCGATGAACAACGCTCTCCCCGGCTCGATCGTTACGAGGTTCATCATGAACAGCGCAACAAGCCCGACATCCGCATCACCGTACTGACGCGAGAGTCGTTCGACCAGCGCGACTTCGTCTTTACTTGACCGGCCTTGGAGCTTTCGTTCTTTGAGAGACCTGACCGCCCGAGCGATATCCTCAGCCGGGCTCGTGAGTAATCTACTATAGAGACGCCGGATGATCCCGCATTCGGTCGACGTATCGGTTTGGTTTGTGCTTTCTTCGCTGCCTTGAAGCGTAGCACGCAGTTCGGGATCCAGAAGATCAAAGAGCTCTGGATGACCTGCGAAGACCGCGCGAATCTCCGAGAGCGGCCGGAATCCATACAGGAGCGTCACGGGAGTAAGCGCCAAGGCAACCTCGGGCTTGTGACGTGGGTCGGGATACTGAATCGGATCATGCGCATGCAAGTGTCGGGCGAGCGGCATGTCCGGATGCGCCTGAATCGAGAGACCACAGTCGGGGTTAATCGAGAGAATCTTGAGAAGAAAGGGAAGCTCGTTGTGATACCGCGTGGCTACCTCCGACCCTAAAAGCGCAAGGCCGCTATCACGCAAAGCATCCCTCAGGGAGAGGCTCGTTCCATCTGCTGCCATAAGCGCCGAGGGAGCTTTCGGATGACTACCGATCCAGTACTCAGCTAGCGGCTGTAGCTCAGCATACGATCCGACCACGGAGGCGATACGTGAGGATGCGCCAACCTTGCCCCAAGCATACTGCTGGGCCACTCCGCGCAGCTCCAGAGCGTGCTTACCAGTGGAACCAAAGAGAGCCGATTTCTGCACCTTCACTATACCCCTACACCCCCACTCACTGAGACGCCGATTCTGAAGAGACTGTAACGCAAACTGTGGATGGCAGTTCATTGCTCGTGCTCGTGCTCGTAAACGTGCACCTACCCGGAATCTAAGCACTTTCGGGTACGTTTACGTTCACGAGCACGTGCAGGTGCACGGTCCATACACACTTTCTGTTACAGTCTCATTCTGAACAGGATATACAAACCGGCCCCAACTGACGAGCCAGCAGCTTTTGAGTGGGCATTGCGCCCTGTACGGAGAAGGAGATTGTAACGCAAACTGTGGATGGTACCGAACGTGCTCGTAAACGTGCACCTACCCGGAATCTAAGCACTTTCGGGTACGTTTACGTTCACGAGCACGTGGCCCCATATAGCCGCCATGATCGATTGGCGGCCTAACACCCCCCGCATGATTCAAACAGATACAAACAGCTCTTCAGTTAGAACAGAGATGCCGGTATTATAAAGCGGTTGGCTGTGTATCGGGCATTCCAGGAATCTATGCGAGTAGTCGTTATTTACATCCCCCGGGGCGGTGGCTCACTCGCTCAGGCCATCATGGAAACAGCATGGGGCACTTGGAAATCGAACCTATTTTCTGACCAGCTCGAAGAGATCGCTCAAAAGCTCACGCAGCCGTTCTCTTTGGAGATGTATTCGACAGGAGCCACGGTCTACATGTGCTTAGCCGGAGAGGAGGAAACGGTCAAGGCCATCACCTCTGGGATTTACATCTGGCTGCCCGATGCC
>JBILFA010000224.1:0-2789 GCA_044351795.1 Bdellovibrionota bacterium
ACCACCGATACCGATCGGATTTCGTTTCGGTAGTACGTGATCGTAGTTCCGGCCACTCTCTCAGGGGTCGATGCCGAAACTGGATAGACGTTGATGGTTTGATTGCCAATCGAGTCGCGAATAGTATCCAGTATCCCGCTCGTCGGATCTGTCGGCGTAGTCCCGCTAGTAGGCACTCCAAGAATCGCCCTGATAGCTGTCCGCTCGTTGGCCGTCCAATCCGTCCCGCCGCCACCGCCACCGGCTGGGGCTTGGTCCAAGGCAATCGTATCGAAGCGGAATTGCCCCGCGCCATTGTCCTCGATCATGCTATCGAGCCTGCTTAGGGCTTGAGTAGCTGCAACCGCTGTAGCGATCTCTGTGGCCGCATCCGCTGCCAAGCCCGCCGCTGTAAACCAATTAGCAGAGAATGCCGCCGAAGTTATCACGCCTGCTTGTAGTGCGTGAATGTCTGCTGCAATATGGCCGGATCCCCCGCCGGTCACTTGAACCGATCGGTTATTGTTGTTTGAAATCAAGATGTGCTTACCGAAGCTATCGGTTACCCACGTTGTCGTCGTCAATGCGTTCCAAACGGCACTCGGAATCGCATCTACCGCACCGTTAGCCGTCAGCGCATTGGCCCCTAGCTCTGCAATCGCCCCGCCGACCGTAATGTCGAGACTGCCAAAGTTAGCCGGGAACGCCACAATCAGATCGGTCTTGGCCTTGATTGCCGCCACTTCGGTATCCACAAAATCATCGATCGCGTCAACGCTGGTTTGCGTTGCTCGACTTCCAATCGTCGCATCGATTCGCGACAACCCAAACGCCGCCGCATCCTGGTAATCAACCGCGTCAAGCTCGATTTCGATAAGTACCGGAAGCATGTTCGCAACGCCGCGAACGCAAAGTTCAACCCACTCGACGCCCGCTGCCGACGCAAAAGCCGCATCGGGAAAATCTACCTCGTAACGCCCTGCTAGCGATCCATTTGCGACGATGCCGCCTGAGACGTAAGTCCCAAGGGTCTTGGAAACTATGCCCGTACCAACGCCAAGTTGCGTCCATGTCGATTGGCCCTGCCTTCGGTATTCGAGGATAAGACCGCTAGAGGTGTGCGTCACCCCGCTGAGCCCGCCGCCCGTTGTGCTGGTTGTGTCGGCGATGAAGATTGCGAGCGATCGACTGGTTTTTGCTCTGGTTGTTTTTTGCTTACTCATCCCGAATAACCTCCGTCCATTGCCCTGGCCAAAATCAAGCCGCCGCCGCCAATGCCGAAGCTCGGCCCAGTAACCTCAAATATCTGAGCGACGAAAGTACGCCAAACTGCCGAGGTTGTTACCGATACGTTGGTCGATGGCCAGTTGCTTGCCTGGGTCGCGTTCGTGTCGTGCAAAACCGATTTCCACACGCCGCTAGAAGATTCCACCGAAACGTTAGTCATTCCGCTTGGCGCAGTCTCGAGGCTGTTGGCAGAGTTTAGCTGAATCGCACCGCCGATGTACCAATTGTCGTCTAAGCCGGTCTTGTACTGAGAATTCGCCGAATAAATCACTACGTTGTTCGAGCCGCTGATTGCCGCGATGGCAATCGAGGACATAACGACTCCTAAAGACGAGTGATAGACCGCGCAGTGTAGACTTGATGCATTGGTCCAAGTGCCGCTAGTCTCGGAATTAGTTGACGCAATTTTGAACGAAGCAACCAAAGACGCGCCCGAAGCTCCCGAGGATACCAACGTAACCCATCCGGAAGGAACCGTTGGGGCTGTAGTGTTGTTCCTGGCTGCCATCATAAATATCAAGTCCCCGGCTTGGTGGCTAGGGATTGCAATCGTTGTTGCTTGGGCTGATGCCGATCCGATTCGACTAATTGCCATTAGCACACAAACTCGGCCTTTCACCGGTCCCGTCCCATTGGTCGACAACTTGGCAAAAAGCATTGTACGTATCCGAGCCCTCTTTTCGGATTGCCTTTCGATCGATTTCAAGCCTCAATAGGCTGATCGCTGCTTGTATCGCCGTGTCGTTTTCAGCGACTCCAAACCGCTCGCAGGGGGAAATATACCGCCGCCCTGCCGCTGCAATCGCTTGGCAACGGAGGTCAGGAATCGCCAAGAGTTGAGCGTTGAACACTGGATCGCCAATCGGCAAGCCTGAGCCCGCTGCCTGGGTCGCAATCCATCCAAAACCGATCGATTCGCAAAAGGCAATAAACGCCGTCACTTCAGTCGGCCCAATAATCTGAGCGATGCCTAGCAAAGTCCATCGGTCGGAGTCGACGTAAAGAAACGATTTCGCTTTGGCCGCTGCAGTAACGCCCGCGTCGGTCATTTCCTGCCAGTCGGAAATAGATTCGATTGCTTTTCGGTATGTCATTTTTGCTCCTTGCTGATCGCTGTCAGGCTGCCCTTTAGCTCATAGTACATTCTCCAGATTTTTTCACGGTCCTCTTTGCATTCCGTGAACTCCTTCGAGACCATGTCGACAAGCTCTTTGCTTTTGGTCGCATCGCGGTAATAGAGATGGACAATCGCCCCTGCCATCGCACCGCCTGCCGTGGTAATTATCCCAAGCAGGAGGTTGTCGTTGGATGTAATCTGAGCCAATAAAAACCAACTCATCTCAACGCCTCCGCTGCTTGCTCTAAGGTTGTGTAGCCCTTGATCGTCGCTTTCTTTTCGCCAGACTCGATTTCAAAGGTCGGCGTAATCTCGTAGGAATGAACCTCGACGATTCCAACCGCCCAGCCCGCATCCATGAATCTTTGCATTTCGCATCGCTTCCACTTCTCGCATGGGGGGCAAT
>JBILFA010000034.1:0-28369 GCA_044351795.1 Bdellovibrionota bacterium
GTCAGCCTTCACAAAAAAATCCTCAATGTATCCCAGAGGATACATCTCCGGTTTGTTTGTTCGTCTTCCTTGTCTCGCTCCCTATCTCGCCGCCCTCGCGACGAAGAGACTTTTGAGATGGGTTCTAATTAACACGTACTTCGGAGTCGGTTAATGATGCCGCTCCGAGGGGGAGAGATTACTGTGCGGTGACGTTGGAGGCTAGTCCGGATTTGTACCGATTCAGTGCGTTATGAATTTTGGCCTCGTTCTTAGAACTGAACAGCATCAACGGCCGGTTTCGCAGCTGCGGGAGGGGTCTTTCCGATTTTCTTGCCTTTCAAAGCCTCCTCGGCGTGGAATTCCTTGGCAGGTCGACTCCGTGCTGCGAGTTCCGGTGTCAGCGGTTCTACGTTACCCCTGTTGGGCTTCACGCAATCAGGGGTGTTTTTTATATTGTTCCCGTATTTTTTATTGAAGCCCTGCGAGAAGCACGAAGAAAAATGAGAGCCGCGTTCTTTCCCGGTTTTTGACTTCGCTTGCACGTAGCAGTCGTCTACGATCGGCGAAATCGCTGACGAGCAATCAGCTCCGTGGAGCCCGACGCACTGTACGAGTGTGCCTTGGTTTCTGCAGTACAGTTTTATGATTTCGCTCTTTGTCTCCTGCTCCGAGCCGAACGCCGCCAAAGGATCGTAATCCAACGCGTCTTCAGCCGTAGCGCTGAGGGAGAGCCCAAGAAGAGCTACCCCAAGGAGAAGGGTGTGTAGAATCGGTCTGTGAAGCGCTCTGACGATCATCTTTCTCTCTCCGCGTGGCATACGATCTCTACAATCTACAGTACATCTCTAGGGTCGAACATGTCCCCACTAAATTCGGACCAGGCAGGATCCGGCCCGCGTTTCTTGGCTGAACCAATCTCCTCTGGGAGGTCTGAAAAAAATCCCGTATCGAGTGGTTGGACCTTTGGTTTAGCTGGAGCAGTCCCATTGGATTCCGAACCAAAGGAGTTGCTATCACCTGATAAACCGTACCCTGAGGCTGTCCTTGCGGTCACGGGAGTCGGTAGCGTCCTGCCCGGCGTCGGCATTGGAGTACACGTCGGTGTGGCCACTGCTATCGGAGTTGGTGTCGGTCCGGGGGGCGGGGTTCCTTGGTCCTGCCATGAACCGTTCAGATCTCCGTTCCCTCCGCTCATGCCACCATTCATCCCGTTCAATAGTTGGGAGAGCGCCATCATCATCGCCATGTTGGATGCAGCACCGCCCATACCGCCGCCAGCACCACCTCCTGCGCTGCGGCGATTGGCCCCGTTCATAGCGCAGGTATAGGCAGGATCGACATTTTCTCCCGGATCCGGTGCTCCGTCGTCGATAGTGGTATCGTGGTTGTCTGCAAGACCACCACCAGCGTAGCCCTTGTTCGGGATATGTCCGCCATTCGAGCGCATCGGTGTAAAATCGCACTCTCCGATCCCCTCGACGTAGTTATCGGAGTGATTAGCACTGTTAGAACGATACTGTTTTGCGACCTGCTCGATGCATTCCGATTGATTCGAGACGCAGGCAACCTCCGCTGCTACATCGGCACAATCGTGATCATTGACTCGGTAGGTCTCCAGGAAGTCGGCAGTGCCGTTTCCACCACTATCCGCGTACCCCAACCGTAGTGCTTCCTTGTTGATGGCCTCCCAGTACTCTTCACAGCTCGAGAACCGTCCGGTTGTTCCCTCGGGGCACTCCTCCATTTTCTGATTGTGTCCTTTGGAGACTGACACGTCCTGCGCAAGGCTCTCGGTCGGGAGCGAGATCTGCATCGAGGACAGGCACAATCCGAGCGCGACAGCGTATGTCGTTAGTCTGGAGCAAGGAGGGCGAGGAGCGAGTGGGCGTTTCGGTATAAACATAGTACGAGTAAGCTTCATGCAACCTCTATTGACTGGGCAGATGGAGGAGGCTTTCGAATCCCGCAGCAGAGTGATTTCTCGGCCCGTCGTTATCGCGCGCTGAGAGCGTAACCCTGCGAGCGGAAACTGGACCTCCAGTACCGATCACTGACGATATGGGTTTTCAGGGGAACGGTGTGACCTAAGCAAGGGGCATATTTTCGCTTGCTGGCGGTCCTATGGTTGTCGGCGGGCTGGGCGTTGAGCTAAGTGCCTGATCCCTCGTAGCGTGATCCTCTAGGAAGAGGTACACTCATGGCTGCTGTTGATGTTAGGGCACGCCGTTACGAGATCTTCGTATAATATCCACAACCCCTACAGGAAGAGGCTTTGGCCCAGTATATTAAATGGTTTGTTTGAGTTGCCGATTGAGAGTCCATGGAGGGCGCTGTGTTGCGATCGCCGATGTTTGTTTCTACATATTCCAAGGTAGTCGGGATGGCTCGTAATCTAGCACGGCTCTCAGGGGGCCTGAGAGAGCTCCGATCCCTGATTCTGTGCCTGATCGCCCTGGTATCCTCGCACGCATCTGCTCAACCCCAGGGGGAAGAGGCCGCACAACGGCTCCAGTCGGAGCAGAAGAACAAGTACCGCGGCGCCGAGCAGGTCGGGGATATGAAGGCGGTTATCCAGAACATGGAGCAGCTCTTCGATCCGATCCTGGTCAAGGACAAGGGGGACGGTAGTAAGGATCAGTGGTACGAGGCGCATCTGCGGGATGCGTGGTGGGATGAGCCCAATAAGCAACTAGAGGCAGTTGAGGTACGAGGGCAGACTCGGCCGATCAATGATGTAGGAGTGCTGTGTATAATTTGGATGTTGCTTGGCATAACAGCCCCTAAGGACTTCACTGCGTGTCCACTCGGTGCCTGCGGAGCGCCGCATGTCTGGCACGGAGCGCCGTTCAGCGATCATCGCCCCATAGAAGCCTGCTTTGGACCGGCCACTACAATTTATAAAACTTTTACATCAGATACCAACTTCAAGGTCTGCTGTGTGCGGCAAGCCGAGAAAATCTGGACATCGGAGAAGGTCGCTAGCATTCATCCTTTAGGTGACGGCTGGGCTGGCCTGTTCGAGTACTACTATCCCACAGCCGCGCTTGGCTGGGAAAACGACCGCACCACCACGATGATCGTCGACAAGAAAAAGGTCGACCAGTGTATTCAGCAAGCGGATCCTCTGATGGAGAGCCCAACCGCTCAGAAATGGGTAGCTGAAGCCATAGAGCGGAACGTAACGACTGCCTCTATGGGCGCGGGGAAAGGGATCGCGGGTCAGATCCAGCAGCAGATCGCGCAGGACATAAAGGAGGTCCGCCCTGAAGATAAGAGTCTCCGTTTTGCCGATAGCCTCCAGAGTGAAGGACTCACGCTGAGAGTGAACCTTGCCGCTATGCAGAAGAAGATGCGGCTGGCGTTCTCGGAGCGGATCTGTGGACGACCGGAACAGCTCGATAAACTCATGGATCCGATCGAGGATAAGTTGCAGCTTGGGGGAGGGCCAACGGTGGAGACCCTCGATACAACCATTCCGGTCTGGGCGAGCTACTGCCCGAAGGGCGTTGAGCTCATGACCGATCCGAAGAAATCGCTTGAGTGCATCAACCCGGATCTGCCGGTAAAGACCGACCTGCAGAAGGGTACCAAGGTGTGGGAGACCGATCCTCTCTACTGCCAGGCCATGAATTTGCAAAATATCAATATCCAGGAGATGAAGTTCGACAAAGCGATACGTGAGCACTCGAAGGGTACCTACACTTCGGCTCAGGTCGGCTTCACGTGCCTCGTACCGGAAGCAAACCTCAATGCAGGCATGGCTCCTGTCACCCTCGTTCGGCAAGCTGCAATCGAACGGCGTACGGCGATCACGGATCATGCGATAGGGTTTATGATCGCCGGTGCTGTCGCTCCAGGCATGATCGCCGGGCAGCGATCTTACTACAAGCGTTTTGAGCCGCAGGCGTACTCAATGGAGGCACCGTTCAATTACCAAACATTCATAGGAAAACCGGTAAAAGGGAGTGGAACCAACGAGCTAGGCATGTCGTGTCCCGGCTACAATGGCAAGGGACTCTTTATGCGGAATAAATCCGATCGGCTGTATATCAGCAAGACGACCCACGAGCCGTTTACTCAGCGGATCATCGATGAGGAAAACGACATCAACAAGTACGTCCAAGACTGGTCGGATCAGCAGAAACAGAAGATCGCGAATCGAGGATTGGATGAGAAATCGCAAAACTACGCGGCAGCCTTCCGTATCTTCGCAACCTGCCCAAAAGGGTACGTTCGTTGGGAGCCTCCGGATGACGAGCACAATTTTTGGCTAAAGCGCAACATTGATCAATTTTGCCGGGTAGAGAACTTCGGTGGTATCGACACAAAATAGCCGGAGCCGTAGGTGCTACCTGCGAGGAGCAGGAGTGATCCTCGTATGCGGATTGCTGGGCGTATGCGGCCCGCAATCTGTACGTGCGGAGGATCAGAAACCCAAGGATTTTTACAAACACAACTATGCGTCAGCTCCCGGATACGAAGGGGACGCGCGTGCTTTGGAGAGGCCCTCGGCCCCAAACCGATCAGTAGGCGCAGCCTCTCCTATCGCTGAGACGAAAGAGGTAGGGACCTCTCGTGTCTCTCCTCCTCGGCATGATGCCAAGAAGGCGACTATCTCCGTATTTGTGAATTCACTCGATCGTGAACATTTCGGCCGTGTAGTTCAGGAGGTTGTCCGTCTTCACGATGCACACCGTGCAGTATTCGCTGGCATATTCCACATCGGTGATTACGAAGCTGTGACGCCTGAGGTTGAGAAAGAGTTGAGTAAGCGGAAAATATCTATCTATCAGCTCACCAGCGTCCTACCTGAGCTGTTTGCCGAGGTTTCACCGACCTGGGTCGTTTCTACCCGAGAGGGTCGCCACGTTGCGGAGGGATTCTTGGAGATCGAGCGATTCTTTGACGAGTGGGGTGAGTACAATCCCAAGCGCGGCGAGGAGTCGGTGGAGCATTCCAAGATGGAGGATTTTTGACG
The DNA here is from genome assembly GCA_044351795.1 of Bdellovibrionota bacterium. Taxonomy (GTDB): domain Bacteria; phylum Bdellovibrionota_C; class UBA2361; order UBA2361; family OMII01; genus OMII01. Next base: position 4,961 of record JBILFA010000034.1, read on the forward strand.
ATATGAGGTGCGGCTTAGTCGGAAAGTTCAGGGATGCTCGGGTGGCGCTGTGTGCAGGCGTCCTCCTGGTGAGCGCCTTCCAGAGCCTCGTTGTTGCGCAACAGCGAGATGCGAGCGAATGGCGAGTGCCGGTGGAACCGCAGCAGGATGTGCTGCTTTCTCATACTATCGGCAAGGATGGTATTCCGTTTCCCAAGCCTGAGGATTTCAAATGGAAGCCGGATGGAAATGCGGCAACTTCCCCCCAAGCGCTGCCGACACAAACGCCTTTACCTACACCGACCCCGTATCAGCAACCCAAGCGCTGTAGCAGGAATGAAACGCAAGCTGTGGTGTACAAGGAGAAAGAATCTGAGACCGAGCTCTTCACCGATTACCTCTTCATCCCGGAGGAACTCATCCCGCTTGATCCCGAGGAGGTGTTCGGTTCGGAGGTGTCCTTGGTCCCCTACGGCCCCGAGGCAGGGGAGGGAGGAAAGATACGGATGGAGATCAACGAGGTTCCGTGTGTGCCGTATCGACGACGGCTGACGAATACCACCCGGTATTTCGATACGGGTATCAATGCGCTGAAGAACTACGATGGCGCCCCGGGAGGCAGCGGCAAGCTCCATCCTCTTATGCAGCAGAAACTCAAGCAAACCAGCCGTGGTCTGACTCCGAGTCGGCCGATGGGGCGCCAACTTTCACCCCCTCGAAGACAATAAGAAGAAAGCAAAACAACGCGTTCGCGTTTGTCCTGCAGGGCCCAAGAAGTTTTTCGAAGCAAGGTCGTTGGCCGCGCTCCGGATTACATCGAGCTCGGTTTCTTGGTGTCCTTGAGGTGGGCTGGACCCTCTCTACACTCACTCGTATCGAGGCGCTTGCGCGCGAAGATCTTTTCAAAGCGGGTGTTGAAGCACTTTTGAAAAGCGAGTGCTGTCTTCATCGCTTCGTTTTCATTGTTCGTTACAGTTGGCAAAGGTTCCAAGACCTGAGTTGCGCAGGGGCGTATCGCAGCCTCCATAGCAGAAGAGCAGGCGCCCGGATTGAGTTGATAACACCGTAGCCACTCTCCTCGATCTGAGCATGTATGTTCGATCACCTTGGTGGTGAAGAAGTCGATCATACCTTCGTCGAGAGCGTGAACTTTCATGGGCAAGAAGGTGGTGAGGGCCACCGTGCTTGCGATGGCGAGGCTGTGAAATGTCGTGACTTTACTCATATGCGTTTCCAGTTCTCGGTTTCTTCACGTGTGGCTAGTGTAAACTCTTAGGCCGTCCGGCTCTATCGCAACAAGGGTATGATGTTAAGTGGGGTAGTTGGGTCTAAAGGATTTGGGTTCCCTCCGATAGGGCCGGTATTTGGGAAGCCTGAGTTGACGGGAAACGTTCCTCCGTTGTTCGGATAGCCGGGGTAATTCGGATAGGCAGGGTAATTTGGATTCAACGGATTCGTCGGAACCCCGCCTCCACCCTGACCGGCTTGGTATAAGTTTGAGGCACCCTGCTGCGTTCGCTCCCCCTGTTTTCCCTTCGCCATCATCTGAGAGAGGAGCATAATAAGCATCATCAGCATCATCGGGTTGTCCATGATCCCCCCCTCTGCTCGTGCTTCCCGTACGGGACAAAACATGGAGATAGAGCAGACCCTCGAGGGCATGATCGAGGTTGCGATTACAAGGCCGACAGAGACCGCGATGAAGCTTTTTCTGAATGACGTGAACATATACCTTCTCCTTTAGTGAATATCCTTACAATCCTCGTTGCTTACCTTGGAATCTTTGTATTTCTGCGTGAACGATGTGTGGATGCAGCTTGCGATGTTACTCGACAGCGCTTCGATATCGTTCTTGTCCTTTGCTGCCACGCCTCTATCAGAGAGATGTGTTTGCACGCACTGTTCGACGTGAGCCGGAAATATGGTGCCGCAGGTGGCGGGATCGACTTGGTAGCACCGCAGCCACTCTGCCTCTTTACAGATCTCTTGCGCCACAATCCGTTGGTACTTGAGGGCCAGCGCTTCGTTGTAAGCAAAGGCCGAGTCACTGAGCGCTAGAGCGGATGTATACAAACCGAGCGCTAGACAGAGGGAGCGGGCTATCGTCATGAAGTTTCGCATCTGCGCCGCCCTTACCGTTTCAAAGGAGAGGTAGAGTCTCCTGCTGCCGGCCCGAACGAGAGGGGGCTTCCGTCTGCAGCTGGAGATCGTGTTGTTGCTGTTGAGGTCGTATTGGATGATGTGCTTCCCTGCGGTGGTTTGGCAGGGCTCGTGCCTGAATTCCCTTGTTTCGCTCCGCCCGCTGAGGCGAGTGCGAGAAGTGGGAGCGCGAATTGTGTCGCCTTACCGATCGCCTGTAACGGGCCAGCGCCACCCTTGCCCGTCAGCCCTGGTGCCGTAGAACCTCTAGCCCCTTGGCCTGGATTAGCTGAAGAAGCGCTCCCTTGGCAGCTTGAGCACCCAGGCTCCTTGGAGTCACCTTGGCACTCTCGGCAAAAAGGATCGATCCGGATTCCATGCGCCTGTGCATAGGAGCAACACGGCACCACCAGTGCGCTTACCGCTATCGTCGTGAGGAGTACCGAATGAGTGAGGAGCCGTATCATAGCAATACTGTACAAGGACTAATCCTGTTTGTCTTGGTTATGGAGGGAGTGGTGCGAGGTGTGATGTATCCCGTAACTATTTGTTTTTGTGGGTCTTCCCGGATTCGAATAAGTAGCTTTGGTGGGATCGGGGCGTGAACGCGTGTATGGACCCTCCAAACGAGTTCGTAGTAGGTGCTTCTCCTCTTTGTCGAGGACGCCCCGGCGAAGCAGTATGTCATGCGCAAGAGTATCTAAATGCTGGTGTCCACAAGCTGTAGTAAAGGACAAAAAAGAGGTGGTCTTATTATAAGCTGCAGCTTATAATACATACGTGAAGGTTCGATACTACAAAACAGCAAGTGGTCGTAGTCCGGTAGAGGAGTTTTTGCTCGGACTGCCAACGGCGACTCGCCTAGAGATCTTTGATGCGATCGTACTCTTGCAAACCGGAGCGAATCTTTCGATGCCGGTCAGCAGGAACCTCGCCAGCATCAGAGCGGGTCTCCATGAGTTGAGAGTTAGGGATCGAGCAGGGCAAGTCAGGGTGTTTTATTATCTCAAGCGAGAAGAGGCGATTTATCTACTTCACGCTTTTCGCAAAAAGACCCAGCGGATTCCGCCACGTGAGTTAGAGATTGTGCTTAAACGAATTAAGGAGGTCTAATATGCCTTGGAAAGAGCTGAGTGTTGAGCAACTGGCTAAGTCCCTGGGTGCTAATGTAACCGAGGTGAAAGAGAAGCAACGACTGATAAACATGATCGTCAAGGTTCGAAAGGGCAAAAAGATGTCGCAAGCGGTGCTGGCTAAAAAGCTTGGCGTAAGTCAAGCGCGTATCGCCCAGATCGAAAGTGGCCTCGGTACCGCTAAGGTAAGTTTTGATGTTATCTTTAGTATCTTAACTGCTTTGGGATACGACTACAGAGTGGCAACTCGTAAGGCAGCATAACAAAATCCGTTATCACTGCGCCCTATCACCCGCTCATTTCCGCGAAGAGCCGCTTTTGTTTGGGCAATCTCTTCGCCACGTACCTGACGCCTCGGCGACAAGGGAACGGAGCGCGAGTCACCCACATGAACCACCTACGCTCTACGGAATCAGTCGTACCTGCGGAAACAGTTCCGCGTACCTCTCATCCGCGGAAGACGGGTTTGGCGTTGGGTTCAGAGTAACTTGAGGCGCTTGAGTGACTTGTCCTGAGCCCGTGGAGTTACTCGTGGTGTCCGGCGTTATATCGTTGGGCGCACGTGTAGCTATCGCCCTCGTCGTGTTGATGCCGGTCTCGGAGCTCGGGACCACATTGCTAGTGCGGGTCGCTTCCTCCGCCCGTCGTCGGGCTTCCTCTTGACGTTGCAGCTCCAACTGCTGCTGCTGCTGCTGCTCCCGTCGGCGCTGCTCTTCTAGTTGCCTTTGCTGCTGCGCCTGCTGTTGTTGCTGCATCATCGACTGTAACATCGCCCCTTGCAACATATCGGTCATGCCAGCACCTCCACCGCCTCCGAGGGGACCACCGCCGCCGCCCCCTGAGCCGCCGCCCCGTGAGCCGCCACCGCCCCCTGAGCCGCCGCCACCACCGCCTTGGCTACCACCACCGCCTGAGCCGGGACCGCTGCATCCCCCGGGACCACAGTTACCGCTGCATCCCCCTGGACCACACTGACCGCCGCATCCTCCAGGACCACAATTACCGCTGCTCCCTGACCCAGAACTAGGCGTAGCTGTTGGTGTGGCCTGTGGCATCTCTTTACCATGAGGCCTGACTTCCTCTTTCTCTTTCGCGGGTTCTTTTTTATCCTTTTTCTCGGCCTCTCTCTCTCTCTTGTCGATCTCGGCATTAAGTGCAGCTTGGTTCGCGTTTGCGTTTGTTGGGGGCTCCCCGTTAAACGAGACAGCGGGGATGCTATCGGGTTTTTCAAGATCGGGGAGACTATTGTAATCCTTAAGAATGATTGTCTGACCCCTGTAATTAAACGTGCCACTTTTCACATGGGCTTGTATACCAAGCTGGCCTTTCAAAGTACGACAGGGCCCACACCAACTGGCTGACACCAGGGTTATCGGATTATCTTGCCCCCACGCCGAAGAGATGATCGCATTCGGTATGAAGAAGGCCATCAGGACGAGCATGAGTGCCATGCGTCGTAGGCCAAAGAAGGGTTTCGCCGAAGATCTAGTGAAAACCAGAGCTATTTGAGATGGGGTAGAGTGCAGTTCCATGCTAACCAGCGTCTCCTAAACCTGTGTGATATATTATCCTCGACTTGTCCAACGACGAGTCTCATTGCCAGGCCATGGGGTTGGGGCAGTTGCTATCCATGCCGTACCCCTCCTATGGGGGTTATGGGCGGTTGCTTCGTCGGTGTGACTTAAAACTTACATTTTTGGGCTCATCGGGTTTTCGAGTGGGTAGCATCGGGACGAGCACGTTCACGGAGAAAAATTATCGGTCGCCGCACTAGCGTCTCTTCGTCGGAGGCCCAAACTCCTGTGTCCGCTCAAACGGAACGAGGTAGAAGTTGCGTGTCTCATCGATGCGGTGAGCGTTACGTAGTGGGATCAGATAGCCCTCAGGGGTAAGTTTGCACACGACATAATCAACCTCTTCCGCGAACCTTTGGAAGAGGTGCATGCGCACGACGGGTCTAATCTCTTCGAATTGAACGACGGCCCTATGAGTGGCCAAGAGGTTGCGAGCACCTTCGAGACAGTTCAACTCATGCCCTTCGACGTCCATCTTGATGAAGTCGAGGCGAGTGAGTTGTTCGACCAGGGAATCCAAATGGATAACTTTAGCCCTTTCGATCACGTATTGCTGTGGGAATGGCGCACCTGCGGTGGCAAGGGCGGGCTCTGGTATCTTGCCGAACAACAGAGGAATTTTGAACTCTACTGTTTCGATCGTTTGATCGGAGATCCCTTGCTTGAAGCAGGAAACGTGAGGATACGGCTTGACCGTCTCCACGAGTGCATCGAAGACACCGCTGAGGGGCTCAAAGGCCAACACTCGGCCGGCGGTACCCACCAGTTGGGCAAGTCGGGTGGTGTATGCTCCGAAGTTCGCCCCTACGTCGAGGGCAACGCCACCGGGAGGAACGCACCTAGTGAGAAAGCGAAGTTCAGCCGACTCGTACAGGTTGCGTTTGGCTAGTTCGAGAATGATGCGGCTTCGGAGTACGTAGTAACGAGGGAGGGAGCGACCGCACACGAGAAAAAAGAGAACCCATTTGACGGCGCGTCGGGCGAGCTCCACAGGGCCGAGAGCTATCAAGTGTTTGAGCATTTGCAGTCCTGGAGCGCAGTCGAATGTGCGGTATCATACTTGGTAAAGAGTTGGTCCGTACATCCCTAGGGAAGCGAGGCAAACCCCTCCCTGCTGCGAAAGAGGATCTTGGGTCGCTCTTCAATTTTCATGGTGGAGAAAAATCCTCAATGTATCGCAGTGGATACATCTGCGGTTTTTCCCCACCATGAAAATTGAGTATCAACCCAATCTCCTCTTTCTCGCTACGGGCAGGTTTTGCCTCGCTTCCCTGAGAGCACACAACAAAAAAAGCCCCTCGCTTGCGCGAGAGGCTCCTGGATTCTGGGTAACCCCCCGGAGCTTAAACTCCGGAGGGTCGTCCTGAGCTTATGGCTCGGAACTACATCATTCCGCCCATGCCGCCCATTCCACCCATGCCACCCATGCCGCCCATGCCGCCATGAGAATGGCCAGCTGACTCATCCTTTGGCTTGTCAGCGATGATGGCCTCAGTGGTGAGCATCAAGCCAGCAACGGAAGCTGCGTTCTGCAGAGCAGTACGAACTACCTTGGTTGGGTCGATGATTCCAGCCTTAACCATGTCCTCGTAGGTGTCGGTTGCAGCGTTGTAACCAACGTTACCTTTGCTGTTGCGAACCTTGTCGATGACAACAGCCGGCTCAGCGCCTGCGTTGTACGCGATCGTACGGAGTGGAGCCTCGAGGGCCTCGCGAACGATCTTCACGCCGAAGCTTTGCTCTTCGTCATCAAGCTTGAGGGCCTCGAGCTTCTCGATCGTGCGAAGGAGGGCAACTCCACCGCCTGGAACGATGCCTTCCTCAACCGCAGCGCGGGTTGCATGGAGGGCATCCTCTACGCGAGCCTTCTTCTCCTTCATCTCAACTTCGGTAGCAGCTCCAACATGGATTACTGCAACACCGCCGACGAGCTTAGCGAGACGCTCTTGGAGCTTCTCACGGTCGTAGTCGGAGGTCGAAGCCTCGGTCTGAGCGCGGATCTGAGCAACGCGAGCCTTAATGTCGGCATCGCTACCCTTACCGTCGATGATCGTGGTGTTGTCCTTGTCGACAACGATCCTCTTTGCCTTACCGAGATCCTGGAGGGTGATGTTCTCGAGCTTGAGGCCGAGATCCTCGGTGATGCACTGACCACCGGTGAGGATCGCGATATCCTCGAGCATCGCCTTACGACGATCACCAAAGCCAGGAGCCTTGACTGCGCATACGTTGAGCGTGCCGCGGATCTTGTTTACTACGAGCGTAGCAAGAGCCTCGCCCTCAATTTCCTCGGCGATGATGATGAGCGGTTTACCAGCCTTCGCCACCTGCTCGAGAACCGGAAGGAGATCCTTCATGCTCGAGATCTTCTTCTCGTGGATGAGGATGAGAGCGTTTTCCAGCTCAGCTTCCATGCGCTCAGCATTGGTAACGAAGTAAGGGGAGAGGTACCCACGGTCGAACTGCATACCCTCGACAACCTCGAGAGTAGTTTCGAGACCCTTAGCCTCCTCAACGGTGATAACACCTTCCTTACCTACACGCTCCATAGCCTCTGCAATGGTGTCACCGATCTCGCGATCAGCGTTAGCGGAGATAGTTCCAACTTGAGCGATCTCCTCTTTGCCCTTCGTGGAGCGGCTCATGCCCTTCAAGGTCTCAACGGCGAGCTTTACAGCAGCGTCGATGCCGCGCTTGAGGGACATAGGATCGTGGCCAGCGGCAACGAGCTTCAAGCCTTCACGGTAGATAGCGTCAGCGAGAACGGTTGCAGTCGTGGTTCCGTCTCCAGCAACATCAGAGGTCTTGGAAGCAACTTCCTTAACCATCTGAGCGCCCATATCCTCGAAACCTTCGAGCTCGATCTCCTTAGCAACGGTAACACCGTCCTTGGTTACGGTCGGAGCACCGAAGCTCTTCTTGATAACAACAACGCGACCCTTAGGTCCCATCGTTACGCGCACAGCGTCAGCGAGCTTTTTTACGCCCTTGAGGATCTCTTCACGAGCCTCAAAGCCGAACTGCAGAATCTTTGCCATAGTATTTTACCTGTATTTCAATATTAAAGTTTTAATCGATGACCTCGGAACTACAGAACAACGCCAAGGACATCGTCCTCGCGCATGATCAAGAGCTCTGAACCTTCGACCTTGACCTCTACGCCGCTGTACTTGCCGAAGAGGATCTCATCACCCTCCTTGACGTCAACTGGAACAACCGATCCGTCTTCACGAACCTTGCCCTTGCCGACAGCGATCACACGTCCGCGCTGAGGGCGCTCTTGTGCGGCATCGGGGAGGATGATTCCTCCGCTGCTCTTCTCTTCAGGAGCGAGTCTCTCTACGATGAGTCGGTCTTGTAGTGGCCGAATCTTGTTCTTCTTGCTGCTCATTATCCTTACCTCCGAATATAAAAGGGTTGGGCTTTGTGAATCGAAAGCCTACGGAACTACCTTTCTTTCTTTCACTCTTAAGCGTGTCCACAGCGGCGGAACGAAATCCCTCCGCCACGTTGTGTGGCTTTGAAGCCTCACCAAGCTGTTAAGTGCGGGAGGTTATATGCGCACGGAAGAGGGGCATTTCAAGGGGGCAGTGGCAATTTTATGAGAGAGCTCTCGGGGTGTTCAGGGGAGTGGTGTCTCGGGTGCGGCTGAGGCGCGCAAGGCTCCCGCTAGGTGGTTGAAATTAATTGGAAAAAGTGTACTTTTGGCCCTCCATGGTGCTTTTCGCCGGTAGTGTCTCCGGTCGCGCTGCCTACTCCCGCGCTGGACCGGCAGCGTCTGCGCGAACCGGCAGTGGGATGACTCGCCTTGGCGGACTCTTATGAGATGTCTAGCACCGGCGCTTTGTGGCTTCCGTGCAGGAACCGGGCTATAGTCACGTCGCTATTCTACGTGGAGTCCCTGTTGTGACGAACGCAAAAGATCTCAAATCTACCCAGGCGGGTTCATACGCTGGTCCCGCTGAGCCACGCATCCAGAGGGTGGTGTCTCTCTTGGATCAGGGGATCGAGGATGGGGCCTTGCCGGGCGGAGTTGTGGTTGCTTCGGAACGAGGTGAGCTGCTCGCACAGCTTGCTCGAGGGCCTAAATTTCCAAAGCGAGCTGAGCAAGCATCGTCCAACGACCTCATGCAGTTGGAGACGGTGTTCGATCTTGGCGAGCTGACAGGTTCGGTCTGCACAGCATCGCTTATGCTGCGCCTGATTTCGGTTGGGAAGCTTGGAGTTTCTGATCGAGCTTCGCGACATCTTCAGGCTCTCGGAATCGGACAGAAGTCGCTCATAACCTTGGCGCACCTGCTCTCACACTCGGCGGGGTTTCCTGCCGGAGCATCAGTATACGAGGAGCTCATCAAAGCTAACGCCGGCTCTCGACCGGGGATACTGACGAGTAGTGGCGCCAAGCAGTACGGCTACAACTTCTTTCACAACCTGCCGCTCAAGTACGACCCCGGTACCAAGCAAGTGGTCAGTGACGCCAACATGGTTGTGATGGGCGAGATCTGCGAGATCGTTACCGGCGTTTCGCTCGACAAGGCTTTCTCGCGCTTCGTTGCGGGGCCCCTTGGTTTACGCAGCTTGAGCTTCATCGATTTGGCCCTTATGAGGCGCAGAAACCTCTCTCCGATGGTGGAGTTGTTCGCTCCCATGGGGGAGTGCCCTCAGCGTGGACGTATGATCGTCGGTGAGCCGTGGGACGAGAATGCATGGGTCATGGGAGGCATCGCCGGTCACAGTGGGTGCTTTGGCACCGCGCACGATGTCCATCGGTGGGCAGTGGAGTTATTGAAAGCGTATCGCGGCGAATCCGAGCTTTTTGCTCAAGAGGCGCTGCGGTCCTTTTGGTCTCCGGAAATTCCAGGTATCAAGACCGGCTGGCGGCTCGGCTTCGAGAGCGCGTCGAGAGAGGGTGGATTCGTCGAAGCCAAGCAAGCGCCGATGGCGGTAGTTGCTTCAAGCTCGACAGGATGCTCCGTATTCATCGACCCGCTCAGTGAAGTAGTGGTAGTGTTTCTCTCCAACGCAGGCTTCTCGGGGCACATGCCCCGAAGGTTTAGTGCTTTGCGGGCCGATATTCACCAGGCTGTACTCGAGGGTGCATAAGAGAGCGTTAGGTAATCTGTTAGTGTTATGTGGGAAAAACTCAAAGAAGTAGAGATGCGCTACGAGTCCTTGTCTCGTCAGCTTTCGCAGCCTGAGATAATCGCCAATCGAGATACTTTTCAGAAATACTCCAAGGAGTACAAGTCTCTCACGGATCTCGTCACGACCTTCCGCGCGTACAACAAAGCGCTGGAGGAGTTGAAGGGAAGTAGGGAGCTGCTCGAATCCGCCGGTGGCGACCCGGAGATACGCAGTATGGCGGAAGACGAGGTACGCGTACTGACCGGTGTGGTTGCGGATCTCGAGGGCCAGCTTCAGATCCTACTCCTTCCTAAGGATCCTAACGATGACAAGAACGTCATCTTGGAGATTCGCGCCGGCGCTGGCGGAGACGAGGCGTGTATCTTCGCGCTCGAGCTCCTGAGGATGTACACACGGTATGCCGAGACACGTGGGTGGAAAGTCGAAGTTATGAGCTACAGCGATGCGGGGCCCAAAGGTATTAAGGAAGTAATCGCTCAGGTAAATGGTGATGGCGCCTTTAGTCGCCTCAAGTACGAGCGTGGTGTGCATCGAGTACAACGTGTTCCTGAAACGGAAGCCGCTGGGCGTATTCACACCTCTACGGTGACCGTGGCTGTGCTACCTGAGGCTGAGGATGTCGAGGTAGAGCTGCACGACAAGGATCTGCGTATCGATGTGTATCGTTCGGGTGGTCCCGGAGGCCAATCGGTAAATACTACGGATTCCGCAGTGCGTATTACCCACATCCCGTCCGGTTTGGTTGTAGCGATGCAGGATGAGAAGTCGCAGCACAAGAACCGTGAGAAGGCGATGCGAGTCTTAAAGGCCCGCCTCTACGAAAAGATGCAGGCAGAGGTCGATGCCGAGCGACGCGACGATCGACGCTCTCAGGTAGGAACAGGCGACCGCTCGGAAAAGATCCGCACCTACAATTTTCCGCAGAGCCGTATCACCGATCACCGGATCAAGATCTCGGTGAGCGATGTTGACGGTGTATTGGCGGGCGATCTCAATCAGCTGATCGATCCGCTCATCTCCTACTATCAAGCCGAGGCGCTGCGTGGAGAGGCAGTCGTCCAGTAACAGAACCATCGGAGAGGCGGTGAGGGATGCTGAGCGTGTACTCTCGGCATCGTCGAACTCTGCTCGGCTCGATGTAGAGCTTCTGATGGCTCACGCCCTCGGTGGCTCGCGCACCGACGCGATCGTTCGCATGCGTGAGCGCTGCCCCGTCGACGTTCAGCAGCGCTTCGAAGAGATGGTAAGGCGGCGTGCGGCAGGTGAGCCGTGTGCTTATATCGTCGGCGAAAGGGAGTTTTGGGGGCTTCAGTTCGAGGTGTCTCCTGCGGTGCTCGTGCCGCGGCCGGAATCGGAGCTGTTGGTCGAAAAGGCGCTCGAGTTGTGTGCCTCTCTCTCTACCCCGCGCATCGTCGATCTCGGCACAGGCTCCGGCTGCCTCATTATCGCGCTTCTCTCTGAGTTGGTGAAGAAACCGGGAGTAGTTCCGACGGCGGTAGCAGTAGACATATCGGCTGAAGCTCTCGCCGTAGCGGAGCGGAATGCCGAGCGCCACGGAGTTCGGAAATACATCACCTTCGTGCAGAGCGATTGGTTCGGTCGAGCTGAGGCGTTTGAGCCTCCCTACGATGTCGTGCTAGCCAATCCCCCTTACATCGACCCGCAGGAGCAGGTTCCTGTCGAACTCTCATTTGAGCCGTGCGGCGCACTTTTTGCCGAGGAGGAGGGCTTACGAGAGGTGCGCCGGGTCTGCTCGCAGACGGCACGCGTGGTCGTGCCCGGTGGAGTGCTGTTGTGTGAAGTTGGGGCAGGCAAGAGAGCAGCACTCAGAGAAGGATACGGATTGTTTAATCCGGCCTGGCAGGTTTCATTTCTCGGAGATGAAGCGGCTGCGGATCGTTTCACCGTTCTCAAGGTCGTCTTTCCGGCTTCGTAGAGGCAGAGGGGGTGCCTCGCTTCACTTGAGTCCAGTTGACTAACTCGCAGTAGTTGGATACTTGGAGCGTTCGCCTCTCTGGAGAGGCGAGATCGATATGATCGTTTAACGCCGACACCGACAATGACAGAGCCCCTCAAGACCTCCCTCGGGACACATCCATCAATCGACGTACAGATGTTGTCGGCGCTCGAGTTTCTGCACTATTGCAGACGCTTTCAGGACACCCTTTTCGCGTTTTGTTTCGAACGCTCGAGCCATTGTTCGGCCGTTTTGATGGATCTACGGGTTCTCATAGCTGCCCGAATCCGGCAGGTCGTATTCTGTGCCGCCGATGCTCGACTGACTGAGACGCTCGAGAGTTGGAACCGTGCCGGTGACACGTTCTCAGTGCTTCAGGCGCAAGCCAAGGATCTTTTAGAGCCTGCCTTTCTAGCTCGCGTGAGGGCGGAGCTCGCTTCGGGAAACGCCCCGTTGGTTGCCTTGCAGGACTTTCCCGAAGCCGCTCAGGAGCGCGAAGTGGTGGAGAGAGGTATAGTGCAGTGCGCGGTAGAGCTCGGCACACAAAAGATATTTTTTCCAGGGAGCGAGCCGGGGCTGCTCATTAACGGGAAGTGCAAGTCATATCCTACCGCCGACCAGGTTCGTGAAGCACTGGCGGAGAAGGCTGCTCTCAATATCTCCCCAGAGCGGGTGCGGTTCCTGATCGACCAGCAGGAGCAGTACAACGTCGATATCATTCTGATCGAAGCTCGACGTGGCGCGATCTACGAGGAGGTGTTCACGCACGGAGGGGCGGGCACTCTCTTTACATGTGAGTATCCCAACATTCTGCGTGCAGCCACAGAAGCTGATGTGCGTGATATCATGGCGCTGATGCAGCCGTATATCTCCGACGGTTCGCTGAAGCCGATGACGGAGGATGATCTTTTGCAGATAATACGCCACTTCATGGTGTACTCGGTCAATGACCAGATAGTCGCAGCGGCCTCGCTAGTTGATTTCGGCAACTCGTGTGAGGTAGCCAAACTGTGTACCTTGCCGAGATTTCAGGCTCGGGGGAGAGCTCGAGCTTTAGTTCGTTCGCTGCTCGAGGAGGCTCAAAAGCGGGGGAGAGAGTCGGTGTTTGCGCTCACGGTGCATCCCTACGTTGGGGAGTTCTTCGAGCGGCTCGGCTTCAAACCGGCGCCTCGTGAGGAGTTACCGCAGGAGTGGAAGGCCGGATACGACTTTTCACGGCCGTCGAAGGCGTACCGCTATTCGTTTGAAGGTTAGGTCACGCGCACCGGTCAAGGACGGATGCGCGTGCCTACGTGCTTCTCTGCTAATTGGAGAACTTGTTGATCAACCTTTGCTTGAGTTGATCGATCTTGTCCATTATCCCCGTGAAGAGGTTTAGGGAGTGGGAGGTGCTTTGAAAGCGCTGTTCGGCGATCAGTTGTAAAGACCTAACCGTAGCGGAGCCTTCGTCAAGCCCCATCTTTCTGGCCAAGCTCACCACCGAGTCTCCCTCCTTGAGTTTATACGCGTTCAGTAGGTTGTTTTGTGCCGCAGCTAAATTTTGACCGATCGTAGTCGCGGTGCCCTGAGCATTTATCTCTTTGATTCCCGTCGCCATAAGTCTCCTATACTTAAAATGAACCCTCTCCCAGGCCTCGCAAAGCCCGTGAAAGTTGTTCCAGATCTCCTTCGAGCGCGTATTTCCCCGGCTGGGAGACGCCTCGAAAAATTTTTAAGTAAATCGGCAAAAGCATGGAGTTGTTGCTATTGTTCTGGAATATTGTTGTTGCGTAACGTACTCGGGTCAGCAGGCGCACGGGCGGGGGAGATAAGATGTCGGAATTTATCGAGATAATTGGCGGGTCCGCTCTTAAGGGAACAGTTCGCGCCGGCGGGGCCAAGAACGCGGGACTACCGCTGCTCATCTCGACCCTGCTGACCGGTGAAGAGTGTATCCTGAGCAACGTCCCAAACCTGACCGATACGAGCCTCGTTATTCACCTCCTCGAGCAGTTCGGAGGCGAGGTTCACTACGATGGGAACGAGGTCAAAGTTCGCACCGAGAAGCTGATAGCGACAGAAGCGAGCTACAGCTTAGTGAAAGCGCTCCGTGCTTCGTTCTGGGTTCTAGCTCCCCTTTTAGCGCGTGGCCGAGCAGCGCGTGTAGCCCTTCCCGGTGGAGACCTAATCGGCGCACGGCCGGTCGATCTGCACCTCGAGGGTTTGGCCAAGATGGGAGCCGATATCTCGCTCAAGCACGGAGTTGTGTACGCCACAGCCGTGCACGGCCTCAAGCCGGCCGTGATAGATTTCCGATTTCCGTCAGTAGGTGCCACGCATCAGCTCATCATGGCAGCCAGCCTCACGCCTGGTCTCACGGTCATCAAAGGCGCTGCGAAGGAGCCGGAGATCATCGCTCTCGCGAATTATTTGAACGGCATGGGTGCTGATATTCAAGGCGCGGGTGGATCCGTTATCGAGATCAAAGGACGGAGCGAGCTCGGCGGAACTTCGGCCACCTTAATCGGGGATAGAATCGAAGCGGGCACCTATCTCCTCGCCGGTGCCATCACGGGTGGAGAGGTTACTGTGGAAGGGATCGACCCGCTTTATTTCGGCTCCTTCCTCGATATTCTGCGAGAGATGGAGCTCTCCGTTACGTGCGGTGATGATTTTATCACGGTGAAGAGCAATGGGCGCCTAAAGGCGGTCAATGTAAAGACCGGACCGTTCCCAGAGCTCGCCACAGACCTTCAGGCTCCGCTTATGGCAGCGCTCACAGTTGCCGACGGGGTCAGTACGCTCGAAGAGACCGTCTACGAAGGGCGCTTTGGACACGCATCCGAGCTTGCTCGTATGGGGGCTCGCATCAAGATAGCCGATCGAACCGTTACGATCGAAGGGGTGCAGAAGCTACAGGGAGCGCCGGTGGACGGACTCGACATACGAGCGGCCGCATCGTTGGTATTGGCTGGGCTCGCTGCCGAAGGTGAGACGCAGGTCCACGAGCCGAGCCATCTACGAAGGGGATACGAGCATCTGGAACGTAAGATGGGTGCTCTCGGTGCCCGTCTCTGGGCACGCCTGAGCGACCCCGATGATTTCATCTTCGCCGGTTGTTGAGCCTTATTGTAGTAGTTTCTTCCCATGACAGAGCAGTTGACACTCGAGTTGGTTCAGCCCCTCCGTTACTCGTCGTCGGCGTTCCTTGTGCATGCAGGTGTACGTGAGGTCGTGCGAACCGTGACCATGCTCTCGGGCAAGCGAGCCTTTTCCATGACCTACATCCGCGGGGAGAGGTGTTCCGGCAAAACTCATCTCGGGGTCTATCTGGCCGGAAAGCATCAAGAACGAAATGGGCGTGCGCGCCTGATTGCGGGCTCGTCGCTTGTTCGATGGTTTTCGGAGGAGCTTCCCGGAGCGCCGATACATCCATGGGAATTAATCGTCATCGACGATGGCGACGTCTGTTTGGGCGAGAGTGTCTGCCAAGGTATTATGGTAGATCTCATCGAGCGAATAGCTCGACAGAAGGGGAACTTGGTGTTGGTGGGCGAGGCGGATCCAGAGGCCATCACGACCTCTCCCCAACTCCGCAGCAGACTCAATGCCGGACTGCACCTTGTGATAGGAGGCCCCATCGAAGAAGAGTTGGATCCTCTGCTTGATTTCATTACCAAGCAGCGCGGACTTCAGTTATCCGAATCCAAGCGAGCGTATGTCCTCAAGCGAGTCGAGCGAACTATCCCTGCTTTGGTCGATTGCGTAGAGCGAGTTGAGGACGGCGCATCGCAAGGGGATGCGAGTACGTCCTTTCATAAATTGTCAGAAGCGCTTACGGTAGAGCTCTCTGAGGAGTGAGCGCAGCAGGAGAACAGGGCGCGAGGAATAATGTTGCGGCATTCTAGTTGTATCAAAGAGTGCACGTGGAATACGCTCACATCCTGTGGTGCAAGAGCATGTAAGAAAACAAGGGCATGCCTTAGAGCTCAATACACGCGGGCTTCGTGAGGTAGCGGCGGCTGTCTTGCGGGTACTTCGGGGTATTTTCAGCACTACGGTCGTTATCAAGGGGTTCCACACCCCTGAGTGGGAGCGCGCTCTTGGTCCAGAGTCTTCGTTGTGGTCACAGATTCGGTCCGTGCGGCGCGTTGTATGTGAGCGGATAGGAGAAGACGTAATCCAGCAGAGACGGATGGGGCGGGTTGTGGTGATCCCGCTGATGGAGTGCGATATTGTTGCGTGTAACGCTAAGCACGAGATGGCCGTTCCACCGGCAGCCACGGTCGAGATACTGCGAAACAAGGCTGCTTTCGCGCACTATTTGAAGGCTCATCAGCTAAGCCGATTTGCACCTTTAGTATATGAGCGCATTGAGGATGTTCAGTATCCTTTCGTTCTCAAGCGGGTGGATCTCAATGGAAGTAGGGGGGTGCATCTCATTCATTCGCGAGCAGAATACGAGCAGTTGAGCAAACAGGAGCCGTGGTTGGGGCACTCCTATCTCCTTCAAGAATTCATTCCAGGCTGCGTGGAACACACTACGAACGCCTTTTTTCATAATGGGCGTATGGTGTGGGCCGCAGCTTTCAGTTTCGTGTTGAACCAGGAAGGTATCAAACCGGTTGGATATCCGGCAACGCCCCATGAGCCTGGCCCAGAGGAGCGAGAGTGTATCGAAAGGAGCTTGCAGCCGCTTGAGTACATAGGTCCCGTCAACATCGATTACAAAATTCGACCGGACGGCCGCCCTGCTATCCTAGAGATTAATCCTCGGTTTGGGGGCTCTCTGATGAAGCCGCACAACAGAGAACACCTTGCGCAGATGGTTAGAATGATTCTGCGCTATGCTCGGTGAGGGTGTGTTTTGTTTCCACGTCATACCTCGACCAAAGTTACCTGCTTGAATCCGCGAAGTCCCCGATCATTTTTACTCGATCTTATTACTCGGCAAGAGCCCTAAGTCTTTTAGCTTGTCATCACTCGAAACGATTGAGTGCAACCATGCCTCGCCGTACTCGCTGGGCTGCCCCTGTGGAGTATCGTACGATCCTTCTATAGTAGATCCGAAGACGTTCACATGCCTTCAGTGAAAGAGGCAGGTGTGTTGAAGAGGAGATCGGCATCTATCTCAATTCGTCTTCGGACCGGCTACGATCCCGCTTGGAAATGGCTCGAGCTTGTGAGTCTTCAGCGGGGTTAGAGATCGAATAGCTACAAGGTCCTTTGAAAACCGGTCGAGCAATCGCCTTTGAAACTCAGCGACGCTATTCGGAGAATCTGCTTCGATAGTAAGTTCATAGTCCCATGCCCCGATGCAAGAGACGAGGGCGGTGGCGTCCAGCTCGCTAGCCGCAAAGGCTCTGAGTCGTCGTCGCAGATCGCGATAAGGGCTCTTTACATGCAGCAGAAACACGCAGGGAAATCGGTTGATAGCTACGGCATCGACGGAGAATGCATACGAAACGATAACCCCTTTTTGCTCGAGCACGCTTCGACGGTAGCGCACCGTAGTAGCGGCTTCACCCAGCGCCCGAGCGCACTCCGCATCCGTCGGGCCCCTCGGCTCTGACATCACTCGAAGAAGTTGAATGTCGAGGTCATCATACTTTACTACTTCGGCGCGACTGTGGATCTCGTAGCCGGGGCTCGCTCGTGAGGTCTCAGGAAGAAGGTATCGCGGCGGAAACAATGTCCACGATGTGCGAGTAAGCACCGTCCGGTTCGTCATCTCGACGCCGACAGCCTTTCCGAGCGAGAGGAGAAACTCGTCAACTTCACTGATATGCCGGCAGATAAGTGAAAATGCGTATTGGTACTCGCCCGCCAGCTCCACAGCCCATGGCACTTGAGCCGACTGAAGGAGAAACTGCACCAGCTTTCGATGCACCTGCGCCGTCTCCGGGGAAACAGAGAAGAACACGGCATAGTCGGTGAAGCCTAGCTTGGAGACATCCACGGCTACGTACGGCGATATGATGCCCCTATCGCGAAGGGTTTTTATCGCGCGTTGTAGGATGTAGCTTCGAACCCCGATCCGCTCGGCGAGAGCCGCAATCGACTCACGCGCTGCAAACCGCGCCCCGATAATCACCCTTCTTTCTACGAGAGATAGGCCTCGTGAGGACATCAGTTTCATCCTGAAAGTGTTCAAAACGACGAATATGCCACCGACTATTGTCGAACGGAAGCGCTCTTTTACGTTGAGCTCAACAGGCGATAGCCTTTCGGATGTCAGTAGCAGCGTAAGGGCCGCGCACTCCGCAGATTGGCGAGCACACAGCAGGTCGCGTGAAGCACACGCTCATTGAAAAGGGATACATCATGACTGAGCGAGAGATAGCTTTTCCTTCGGAATTTTCGTTTGGTGTCGCAGACGCAGATCTCCAGGTAATCGGAGAGGACCACTGTATCCGGGAGGAAGGATCGCAGCGCACCATGTGGGCTGCATTCGCGTCTGCAGGGAGAACGCATAGAAGTGAGGGTCCGGGCGTTGGGATTGATAGGTTTTCGCGCTGGCGAGAGGACGCCGATCTGATGACTGAACTCGGTTTCAGGCACTATCGCACATCGGTGTCGATGAGTAGGCTACTCCACCGCGACGGCTCGGTAAACGGAAAGGCTGTCGAGTGGTATCGCCGTTATTGGACCTTGCTTCGCGAGCGAGGTGTTCGCTTGTACGTGACCCTTTACCACTGGGAGCTACCCGAATGGCTTGACATCGAAGGAGGATGGACCAATCGACATGCGGTCGATTTCCTGCTTAAGCACGGAAGTGCCGCACATGAGTGTCTGGGGGACCTGGTCGACGAATACTTCACGATAAACGAGCCGTGGTGCGCGAGCCTCTTGAGCTACCATCTGGGAATCCATGCTCCGGGGCGCACATCCTTGGCAGAAGCTTTAAACGCAGCGCACAATCTCTTGCTCGCCTCTGGACTTCTGGTTCGAGAACTCAAAAGTTGCGATCCGGACGTACGAGTAGGGGTAGTGCTCAATTCGGAGTTCAAATTCGCAGTTGACGCTTCGGAAGCGAACAGACGAGCGCGAACCACCTCAGATTGTTACTTCAACCGCTGGTTTTACGACCCCATCTTCAAAGGGAGTTATCCGGAAGAGATGCGAGAGGTTTACCGAGACGCATGGCCCCGTTGCTCAGATGAGGAGATGCAGATAATCAAGGTGGGAAACCTGATCCATGCTCTCGGGGTCAACAATTACGCTGCCGAAATCGTTACATTGGATTCAGGATCAGAGCTAGGATATCGTTCGGCGGCGTGTGCTGATGTTCCACGAAACGATCTGGGCTGGCCAATCGCCCTCCCGCCTCATTTTCCAGTAGGGCTCTATGACGTCTTGATGCAGATATATCACTCCTACCGTGACTACGGCCTCAAGCGCATGTACATCACTGAAAACGGCATGGCTCTCGAGCCTCGCTTTGATTCGATTGGCAACCTTCTGCCTGACGAGCGCAGAATCCAATACTATAGGGGTCACCTCGAACAGGTTCACAAGGCTATATGTGCGGGCCTACCCGTTGAGAAATACTTCGCATGGACCTTCATGGACAATTACGAGTGGTCAGAGGGGTATCGTCCCGAGTCGTGCTTCGGGCTCGTACACGTTGATCGAACGACATTAGCTCGAACGCCGAATGCAAGTTGTCGTTGGTATTCAGATCTTGCGCGAAGCCCTTGAAGGGCGTCGAGTGCGCTAGTGCTGAGTGTCGGTGCGGGCCTTTTAGCAATGACGCGTAGGGCGAGCGTCCCTGCAAAGAGGTGTAGGTCTTCGATCGCCTTCATCGCCTGCTTTGACGCCGTCAGCGATCAGGCCGTCAGTGAAGATCGCTTCGTATCCCGAGCGCAGAGTTACTCGGGCATAATCGTCTTCTCGTCCCGGAGTTTTGGCATCGAAACCGCACTCGCTGCCTGTGAAGCGATTGTAAAGTTGACCCGGCGCAGTAATACCGTTGGCTTTACGAGCATAACCGATGTTGAGGGCATTTCCCGTTACTTTGATCTCCGCTATTACGCCTCCATTGCTGTCCTTAGTGAGAGTTACTCCCTCGTTTGTCGGAGCGGTGACGTTGTGGATCCTTTTGAGAAGCACGACCTTGGCGCTGCTAGGCATGGTATCGAGATTAGTGCCGGGAGGAAGAATATTTGACGGCGCGCTCGAAGCAGGTACCCCCGCTGCTTGCTGGCAGATCTGCATCTGGAGATCGTTGCGCTGATAGCCGCGCACTGGACGACATTCGCTCAGTCCGACTCCGGTGTGCTCGTTGTGCTGACGTTGCCGGCGGTTGTCCGACCCAGCCCCCTGGTCGCAATGATTCTGTCTTTGATGCCGTCCCATCTTGAACTTCCTAAAACCTAATCAAGTAGCAAATGCGTCGAGTCGTAGTGCGAACTCACAGCACAGGTATATTTTATGGCGCTCGGTGAAGAATATGTGAAGTAAGCACACTGTTTCGCCTACCACGGTGTTGAGGTTTTGTGTGGAGAGAGATCGACATGCCGAGATCAAAACGGGAGGTGTTACAGGCAGTTACAGTGCGGTTCACATGCATGCGGCCCGCTAGTAAGGTGTAACGAGAGCAAAACATGTCTAGGTTTCATCATCGAAGCTCGTGCTGTGTCCCAAAGTAACGTACTACGCGTGGCAAGTCCCCCTTCTTTTCCTAATCCTCCTCTTTCTCCTCATCCTGCACTTGCACCGGTTTCCTGCTCATCATCAAGAAACTTCTAGGCGCTTGTGACGATAAGCCCGTCAACTCGCAATTCAATGCACGCACGGAGCCCTGCAGTGTTTGGATGATCGTCCCCGGGAAGTGCACCTCTGTGTCAGCAGTCATGACGAGCCGCTACCTTGGCCACCTTGAGGCGCTCAAAGAGATCAAGCAATCGCGTGCCTTTTGAACGCTAGCCCAACGCCCCTTCCGCGATGGCGTTCAAGAAAAGCTCCCCATACTGATCAAGCTTCCGCTCTCCCACCCCGGAAACGCCGAGCATCTCTCCAAGGGTTCGAGGCTTCTTGCCTGCCATGTCTTGCAGAGTAGCGTCGGAAAAAACCATGAATGCGGGCACTCCTTTCTCGTCTGCGATGGTGCGGCGTAGTTTGCGCAGTCTGTCGAAAAGATCCTTATCGTAGTCTCTTTCACCGGTGCGAACTTTGAGTTCGCGACGCTTCTCAGCTGCGAGCTTGGTGGTTGTGAGAGGTTTGGTCAGAAGGATCGTAGCTCGAGCCCTCATGGTCGCTTTGCCGGTCTCTGTGATCTGTACGATGCCGAACCGTTCGTGATCCACACGCAGAAGCCCACGACTGACGAGCTCCTGCGTAAAGGCGATCCACTCTTGGCGAGGCCTCTCTTTTCCCACCCCATAGGTGGAAAGGGTGTTGTGATCCCATCGTCGGATCTTTTCGTTGTCGGCCCCTGCTATGATGTCTGCTATGTGCACCGCCCCGACGCCGAAACCACTCTTCTGCTGCACGCGTGCTATGCACGAGAGTATCTTGAGCGCTTCGGTGGTTCCATCGAACTGCTCTCGTGGAGTTAGGCAATTGTCGCATGCGCCGCACGAGGAGAGCGGCGTGCCGTCGTCGGTGCGATACTCTTCACCGAAGTACCTCAAGATGGCGACTCGTCGGCAGTCCGTACCCTCGACGAAACGTACCATCTGAGAGATGTGTCTACGCGACATCTCTTGTTCGTGCGGGTCTGTCGCTTGCTCCGCGAAACGGTAGAGCTTTGCGGTATCGCTCTGGCTGTAGAGCAATATGCATTCGCTCGGCAATCCATCGCGCCCAGCACGACCCGTTTCCTGATAGTAACTTTCGATGTTCTTGGGGAGATCGTGGTGGATAACGAATCGCACGTTTGGTTTGTCGACGCCCATACCGAAGGCTATCGTGGCCACCATTATCGGGATCTCGTCCTTGAGAAAGCGCTCCTGATTTTTAGCCCGAACCTCCGTGGAAAGCCCCGCATGATACGGCAGCGCTTCGTAGCCTTTGGAGCACAAGGAGTGAGCGATCTCCTCGGTCTTGGAGCGACTCAAGCAGTAGATGATACCACCTTCACCCGTATGGTCGTCGAGGAAGTCGGTGATCTGCTTGAGCGGCTCTCGGCGGGCGATAATTCGATACGACAGATTGGGGCGATTGAAGCTCGCAACGAAGCGAGCAGGATCGCGAAGGTTCAGTAGCGACACGATATCGTCACACACCCGCGGAGTTGCCGTGGCCGTCAGCGCTATGACGGGTACCTCTGGGAATATGTCGCGAAGTCGCGAGAGCTGCCCGTATTCCGGTCGAAAGTCGTGTCCCCATTCAGACATACAGTGCGCTTCGTCGATGGCGATCGCCGAGACGTTCCAGCGTGCAAGGCGACTCAGCATCTCTTCCTGGAGCAGGCGCTCAGGAGAAAGGTAGAGGATCTTGTATTCGCCACTGTCGAGTCCGCAGTAGCGGTGAAAGAACTCGCCGCTATCTAAACTCGAGTTGATAAAGGTGGCAGGGACATTCATCTCGTGGAGCCCATCTACCTGATCCTTCATCAGAGCGATAAGCGGGGAGACTACGATGGTCAATCCGTCCCGCGCGAGGGCTGGGAGCTGATAGCACAGCGACTTGCCACCGCCGGTAGGGAGCAGGGCGACGACGTCTCGTCCGGCGAGCGAGTAGGTGATTATCTCCTCCTGTAGGGGGCGAAAGGAGTCAAAGCCGAAGTATTTTTTGAGGAGGTCGCGAAGCTGCATCATCAATCTCGTGCTGAGTCGGTATAGTGTACATGAAGTTTGCCGCAAGTTCCCAGGGGCTCTGCATCTTGTTCGACCGGCGACGAAAAATGTTTCGTGTGCCCCGCATGCGGACATAAAGTATAATTATTATAGTAGGTTGAGATTGCTTTTCCCGATACTCCCCCTATGATATGAATACCCCGCCACTAAAGGGGTGGTTGTTGTGGATGATTCCACATGACCTCGCTTTGAAGCTCGAGAAGCTCGTCGATTGTAAGAGCCATAGTAAGGATTGAGAGCGCATGCAGAGACGTAGAGTTGTTATTACCGGTATCGGAATCATCAGCCCCTTGGGTCTTACCCGCGATACCTCCTGGAGTGCTGCACAAGAAGGTCAGTCCGGTGTCGGGCACATAACCCGCTTCGATTGTTCCGCCTTTGCCGCGCACATCGCCGCGGAAGTGAGGGGTTTCAGCGCAGATCCTTTCATCGAGATTAAGGATCAAAAGAAGCAGGATCTCTTTTCGCAGTATGCGATAGGAGCGACGCATGAGGCGCTAACCGACTCGAAATTACTTGGGGACACCACCTACAACCCAGCGATGAAGGGATGTATTCTTGGTGTCGGTATCGGAGGACTCCCTATCCTCGAGAAGTACCACATCGCCTATCTTGAGGGGGGGCCGAAGAAGATATCCCCATTCCTCATCCCAGGAATGATCAGCAACCTCGGACCGGGTAACGTTGGTATCAAGTACGGC
>JBILFA010000035.1:0-28066 GCA_044351795.1 Bdellovibrionota bacterium
GAACCCCTTCTCTAGACCCTGTCGAACGGAGAGAAGTTGTGTAGTTAGAGTTCCGTGATCGAGGTACATCGTACTGATGAGATGGCGTCTCTCCGATAGCTTCGCACGCAAGGCCTGATCCGGGTGTTTGATACCATCGACTGCGGACAAGCCCGAGTTACTATCGAGACCGGACAGCGCCTGATCTAAAGCTGTTAGCTCAGTAATCAGATTTCGAGCACTTTCATCCAAGATTGAGTAGTTGCGGAGGAGCGCAACAGACGCATTCCACTGATACGCAGCAAACAAGGCGAATGGTAAAGCGGTCAGGAGGAAAACCGACACCAATTTTCCCCGAAATCGTTTCATAATAATAGCATTCGCATCCCTTTGACGGCTGCCTTCTACAGAGTATTCGGTGTTTGCACGACGGACGACGAGGGCTCTTGAGATTTTGACATCGTAAAGCTCAGCCCGTGTCCCGAAATCGTTCAGTACTCCGCTCCTCGGGTCTATGGCAATCCAACCTATCGAAAGACTTGGACAAAACGCGCATCGACGGGCAGAGCTCCCGGCTCTTCGCAGAGAGACCCTCGGATTTTCTCTCAGTGGTAATCGGGAATTAGCGCGCTATCCCTTGAGTATTTACCGCACTTATTGCGCGGGTTATCACGATGAATCGTGCCATGGGCGAAAGATTCCTCAACTATGAAAAGGGAACTTGGATTCACCCTCCTGGAACTATTGATTGTCATCTTCCTGACGGGCGTGCTCGTACGCATTGGGCTGAGTGGGTTGGCGGCAATCTTGGAGGTTTACCAACTCAACTCCACTGTTCATCAACTGCAATCGGATATCGCCAAGTTGCGCAGCCAAGCCTTGGCAACTGGATGTTCACAGTCTTTGGACGTAACACGAGAAGGTTCACAGTACTCTGGACACGCCGGTATCTCGTGCTTCTCGGGTGATTACAATCCTGATGACTTAACCTCATTCACCCACTCTCTGCCATCGACTCTGCGCCTAGTCATGACATCGCCGATCCACCTCAACTCACGCGGCTTCGTCGTTGATGCGGTAGGACATCCTTCCGAGATGACAGTGGGTTTTTTATGCCGAGGGACTCCATGTGGAACAAAAACCATCTCTATTCTCGGAGTGCTTCTATGATCCGTAGACATCGCAAAGCCAAGGTTGGGCTCGCCCGCTCTGAGAGAGGGTTGTCACTGGTCGAAGTCTTGGTCTCTATAACAGTTAGTGCGATTGTCGGTGTGGCTATGAGCCAATCTTCCGCCGTCGGCTATCGATTGCTCCAAGACTCACGAGAGAGAGCGCTAACCCAACAGGTCGCCGCGTCCGCTATCGAAGAGCTTTCTCTTTGCGATCCAAGCCTCCTCGTCCCGAGAACGTATTCGGAGCAGGTCTCTCGTGGACGAACAGTGGTGACGCGCACGATCGCTATCGCCTCGAACCCGGATAGTTCGAAGTCCATCGAGGTATCAGCTCATATAGAAGACTTGGGGGGCACATGGCGCGCACTGACCTCAATGAGCGCTCGCCTCACTTCTTGGAGCAGCTCATGAGACATCACACTGTTGATAGTGAGCGGGGCGAATCGCTCTTGGGCATCCTGGCGGCGCTTCTCATTTCAGCTATAGTACTTTCGTCAGGTACCTCTTTCTTCATCAATTCTCTGCGACACAGCACCGACATCCGCTCCTTCACCCAAGCGCAGATAACTGCCGGGAGCTTCCTCGATCTCATGAGCTTTGAGCTACGAATGCTGGGAAGCGGTATGCCGTTGACGCAAGATGACTTTGGTTATGACGATCCGACGGTCGGAGAGCTCGCGTTGCCTCTGCTTCGCTCTGCCTCTCCGTCTCGCATTACCTTCCGCATGAACGAAACAGGAACAAGTGCCGTCCTCACCGACGATTTTATCCCCTCGTCGTCCGGTCACAGCTTGACAGTGGATTCCTCTATCGGCTTCAACCCAGGCGACACAGTCTACCTTTCTTCCTTCTCAACAGGCGGTACTCAAGGACTGCAGGGCGTAATCGGCTCGATTAGCGAAAACACTATCCACTTATCGAGTTTTACCACAACGGCAGGTGCGCGTTTTCCCGCCAGTAGCCTCATCCAACCGGTTTCCGAAGTGACTTTTAACTCTTCTCTGGAGGGCGTGACTCGTACCTCCTCTCGCGGCGTCTCGATACAATCACGCAACACCTCGTTCGAGCTGACGTATCTTGATGCCGCAGGGCAGCCGCTTCCGTTACCACTTACGACGACAACCATCCGGGAGTCGCTGGCAGGCGTCAAGATCGTTGTTAGAGAAGAGTCGCGTTCTCGTTTTGGTGTAGCTGCAACCACTACTGAGGCGCGGCAAACCGTTGCACTTCGAAACCTGATTTTGAGCAGATGAGGTAGTATGGTGTCACAAAAATTAGGTGAAAAATCGGAACGAGGATACGCGATTGTTGCAGTTCTGTTGCTGGTGATGATTACGGCATTCGCCGGCGCAAGCGCTGCCGGAGTGCTCGGTAGTGGTATTCAAACTATGAGCACTACCAGCAGTCGAACAGAAGAGTACTTCAAGGACGAGAAGGTATTAGGGGAGACCCTGCAATGGATGCGAGACAACTCGACCGGGATGACGGATGTATTTGGTCGATCCAAATTCTACACGGTATTCAAGCGTCGATCGCCTCGGGTGGGAACTAACGATCAAGGATCGTTTCGAGTACCTACGAAGATTGGCCCACGGGCAGCACCCGACCAATCAATCATCCTAACCAGCGATCCGATACTACTGCAGGCAGGCGCCGACTCGAACGTGCAGGGCAACTTCCCGCTGACAACCGATACTAAGTCAGGAGCAGCTTTCGATTCGCTCAGCTCTCTGCTCGCCGCACACTTCAGCACGAAGAAGGTGCGAATAACCCTCGTGGATGCGATCCCGGTAGATCCGTCCAAGGATTTCGGCGACAGCGGAGCTCCACCACAGACTGATTTTCAACCCCTCTACCGCCTTGACGTACTCGATAGAGTAAAGGTGTCACGAGAAGATTCACTCCCGTCAAAAAACGGAAGTGCGTCGCGAACGTTTCTCAAGGACAAAGGGGGACATCTCTTCGGGCACGTTCTCGGCAAGCTGCAGTACAATTACGGCATGGGATTCTACGGACGAGATCAGGTGGAGATTCGTCAACCCTGCGACTCCTATGTCTCGAACAACGGACCCTACTCACGCTGCAGCGCCCGAGCCAATTGTCCAATCGGCTCGAACGGAGTTGTGTCTATCTTGAACAATACTGACGTGTACGGCTTGGTGCGCACCAATGGCTCGATCAGCTCGCACGCTCCATTCGGCGGGAGGGTCTGTGCAGACACTGAATGTTCTGCCACGGGAGCCACCTGCCAAGGGAATTCGTGTGAGGTTCCCGGTTTGCCGACTTTCAACGCATGGAACACCTACTGCCCTACCAATCAAGGATCGATTATACCCCTAAGCGGCTCACGACTGACCACTTCCGGCAATGCCCCCGGCCAAAAATGCTGGGCAAGAGTTAGAGTCTCCAACAATCGAGTAGTGACTCTAACTTCCACCGAATTCCCCTACTTTATTGACGAATTGGATATCTCCAATACTGGTCGTCTGAACTTTGCACCTTCTCCCGCCACAGGCACAATCACGCTGTATGTACGTAAACTTACGGGCGACACCGTCAACGGGAACCAAGTCTTCAACGTAAATAACAAACCGTACCAGCTGCGCTTGAATTACCTCGGCAACGATACTCTACGTCTAAATGGGACGGCCGCTATGAGTGCATTCGTTATCGCGCCGTCGGCAGCGATTCAGGTACTCGGAAATTTCGT
Source organism: Bdellovibrionota bacterium (assembly GCA_044351795.1). Lineage (GTDB taxonomy): Bacteria > Bdellovibrionota_C > UBA2361 > UBA2361 > OMII01 > OMII01. The sequence continues at coordinate 3,862 of JBILFA010000035.1, forward strand.
TTTCAGGGGTGGTATCAAGGCTACCTCTCTCTCTTTCACCGGCAACGGATCCCTGCATTACGATGAATCCGGAGACATCACGACCCTCAAGGGAGTTTCCTACCAGATCCGAAATGTTACTCAATTCTATCGACAGTAAAAATAATTTGAACCGTGATGTGGAGCGACTTATGAGCAAAAAATTCCCCGTCCTGCTTATTCTCATGTTCGCGGGCATAGTAACGGCCCACTCTAGTTCTTTTGCCGAGGAGCCCGTCCCCTGGTACGAGAACGAGCAGAATGTTCCTTACCCGGATAACACCAAGGCGCTACAGGACTCGACTGACAATTCAGTGGACATACTGCATCGTTCATCCGACGACAAGGCGCTCGCACTTCAAGGAGAGATCATGCTCAAAATGAGAGAAGACATCGCCGAGATCTACTCTAACGGTAACCTCGTCGAGCAGATCGTCAAAGGGGTGGGCAGCACAGGTGTAGTTACGTCGATCGAGACGGACGCCCTGAGGTTTACGCCGACAGGTCGTCCCGAGCTCACCTGTCCCTCAAAGGATACCATCTGGTTCGGCCCCTGCCGGGTCGAGCAAAACTCAGAAGAGACCTAAAGTACGAGTCTGTGATCCACTATTTTCGAAGATAGGCCGGATTTACCTACCCTGCGTCACAGTCCTTTAAGACTTTCATTTCAGTATGTTAGCCCCTTCCAATACAGCGCGATAGCAGTAACCACTTGATTATATTACTCTGTACAAGTTGAGCCTTGAGCCTCAACTTAAGGCCACTTATTTACCGATTGGATCATAACGATTGGAAGCTGTTTGAATACTCCTCTAAAGTAACCATGCTGCGCTCACTAGAGATATTATTTTTAAATATCGCCGAGGCCTTTTACGGCCTTGATCCGATCGTGGGCATCATGACCCTTGGAGTGATCGCGCTCGGGTGTATCCTGGCCCAGTTCTTCATCAGCGGAAACACCACCATGGGCAAGACCTTGGTCCCCGGCGTGGTCGGGCTCATTTTCATGGTGGCAGAGGTCTATCACCTCTTCCTTCCGCAGAAAGCTCTGGCAAAGATAGCGGATCTAAAAAATTCTATCGAATCTGCTGGCTCATCCCTGTCTCCTGTCCCTATTATCGAGCCGATTCTCAGCCTCCTGATTGCGCCCGCAGACAAGCGCTTCGTAATAGAAGAAAGTTTTTTCGTCGTATTTGTCGGCTACCTTCTGCTCGTCGGTCGGCAAAGTTGGCTTGAATACAAGAAAACCGGCGTGCTCGTTGGAGACATGTCAGTGTCGGCTCTTGTCAAAGATAAAGCTCGGCGACCCAAGCGCTCGAAGAGTAACGAGCTGGGATCGGGAGATTTAGCCAACACCGAGCAGATCGCAAAGTGGACCAAGGCGAGCGGAAAATCGGGTGATTCTTATCTCGTTGTGAACGACCTACGCGGTAGCGAAGGAATAGCGCTCACGCAAGGCAAGCTAGTCATCGGCTGCGAAGAACGCAACCGACACGTTCTCGTCGTTGCTAAAACCGGAGGCGGCAAAACGTCTCGATTCATTTTGCCGGTCCTGTACAACGACTGTATGGACCCGGATCGCTCGACCATCGTGATCGACTCCAAACCGGAAATGTGGCGCAAGCTCGCCGCAATGACCCAGAAATACAACCCAAACAAGAAGATCATACTCTTCAATCCTCTGGACCGTGCGCGCTCCCTCAGTTGGAACATCCTTTCGAAGATTGAAGACGACACAGACGCTAAGCTGATCGCCAACACCATCATCATGGCAACGGATCAGCCTCAGGCGAAATCCGACAGCCCCTTCTTCAGAAACAACGCGCTCGCAATTCTGAACTCAATCATGGTGGGGTTGCTCCACGATCCTAACGAACGGCTCTCGATGCCGAGAATTCACGAGCTCGTCCAATCGGGTATGAAACCCCTCTGCGATTGGCTCGAGCAACATCCGGCGGCGATTAGAAACACACGCACATTCGTCGAACTCGCCCGCTCCGGCTCTCAGAACGCCGACACTATCATGTCGGAACTGAGCATGCGTTTAAGCGCGTGGGATCTCACCGCGATTCGAGCTACTACCTCGCTCGACGAGCTCGACATTGAGGATTTGATACAGAGGCCGACACTATTCATAGTCGAGCTGCGTGAGTCCGAGCTCGAGATGCTACGTCCGATGGCAAACGTCATCGTAGTGGAGATCCTCCGGTTTCTTACCAAGCGGGCCGAGCAATGTCCGGGAGTAAAGCTACCACGTCCCGTCGGTTTGGTGATCGACGAGTTTGCGAGTGCATTAGGTCGCCTTCCGGATATTCACGTCAAACTCAATACGCTACGTTCCCGTAACGTGAGCATAGTTGCCGCTATTCAATCGACCGCGCAAATCAAAGCGAACTACGCCGATGACGCAGACTCGGTTCTGGCTGGCTTCAGCACGAAGATCTTCATTCCTGCGCTCGACCTGGCCGATGCAGAGTGGGCTTCCAAGGAAAGCGGGCAGATGACGATTCGCTTCCAAACCCAATCTACCGGTGCGAATCGAAAGCTGATTGAATGGTTTGCAAGTCGAAACGATAGCACCCAGGAGCAAGTACAGCAGCGCGCGGTCCTCACACCGGATGAAATCGGACGTCCTGCTGACAACATCTCGACATTCTTCATGCCTAATACTCCTGTATTTCAAGGGCATCTCGTACCGTTCTTCAAGATTCCCGAGATGCTGAAGAGGTTAACGGAATTCGACTCAGACCAATTCGAACTCAAGCTGCGCTCGGAGCCCATCGTCTACGAGGACAAGGATCCACAGGCTGCTCCTGCATCCCAACCCGCTGCTGCTCCAGGCGGACTCCCGCCTGGAATCACCAACACCAAGGGATGGAGCGACGATCAGATCATCCAGAAGCTCGAAGAGGTTAAAAAGACCCTTGATTGGGACAATACAACCGGAAGTGCCCGAAAGTGGTGGGAGGCTTTCGAAAGTGAGAACAAGACTCGCATGCCGCTCGTTTTACGCTTGGCTGAGGAGCTCCAGGTACGAAAGGCCACAATTACCGAGTTCTTCTTGGCTTACGTCTACAGCAATACAGACAACATCCAAGCAAATTTGAGCTACCTCGACTATACGCGCCTCAAGAAGGAAGAGGAAAAAAAGAAGAAAGAAGCAGCAGCTAAAGCGCTCCAAAGTTCCGGTGGCGGAGCGAGCGCAGCTGCCGGCGAGCGTTGGTAGAGCACCGCTTGCCTCAACGTACTCCCAGAAGTTGCTCCACTGCTCTGACAATCGACCGCGAGAGAGGCGACACATAGGGTCTCCAGCGCCCGACCAGCCGTCCCTCTTTATCCAGCAAGAACTTTTCGAAATTCCACCGTATCTCGCCTCGTAGATCCTTAGGCCCCTCCTCTGTCAGGCGTCTAAAGACTTCCTGCTTCGATGCGCCGCGGACCATCCCCTTGGGAAAAACCGGAAAGGTAACACCAAAGTTTATCCTGCAGAACGATTCTATCTCGGCGTCCGAACCCGGCTCCTGCTCAGCAAAATCGTTGCTGGGAAAAGCAAGTACGACGAGGCCTTTGTCACGATAACGCTGGTACAACGCTTCCAAGGCATCATACTGCTTGGTGAACCCGCACTTTGACGCCGTATTAGTCACGAGCACTACGTTACCGCAGTACTCGCCAAGTTCGGTCTGCTCCGTCCCTCGCCCGGGCACACTACACGGATACAGGACAGGGCTACTCGACTGCGGCATCGCAGTCAATCCTCCATACAGCGTCGTGATCAATCCCATGAGCTCACCTCGAAAATATTAGTCCCTTGATCGCCTTGCATAATCGTCCGCCGGTTCGACATGAACGAGCACTTTGGTGATGAGAGGAAGCGCCGCGTGTATGGCATCGCCCACATTGTGAGCAATTTCGTGCCCTTCGCGAATCGTCAATTGCGGATCACACAAAACGTCCAGGTCGACAAAGTGATCAAATCCAACCTTCCTCACATGACACTTGTGAGTACCATGTACCCCCGACACTCCCAAAGCAATGTTCCGTATCTTTCCGGCAATCTCGGGGTTAGGAGCGGTGTCCACCAACTCTCGTAGCGCAGGATGAAGCAGGATGAGCGCATTCGCCGCAACTACTGCCGACGCGATCAGCGCAGCGAAATCATCTGCGCTTTCGTACCCCTCGCCGCCAATTAGAGCGATTGATATCCCCACAAACGCAGCAAGTGACGTAATCGCATCACTGCGATGGTGCCAAGCATCCGCTGTCACCACAGTGCTTTGCGTTTCCGCACCCACATTGACAACAAAGCGAAACAGGAGCTCCTTTACGACGATAACACTGGCGAGGACAAACAAGGTGAAGGCGGCTGGAGCATGATGAGGAGTCCGAATTTCTTCAATACTCTCGATAGCTATGACTATGGCGGCCGCCAGCAACGTCAGGGCCGTTACGACCGCGGCTAACGGCTCGAACTTACCGTGACCATAGGGGTGGTTACTGTCTGCCGGCTTTCCAGCCATTTTTAAACCGAGCAACACCACGCCTGAGGTAAGCACATCAGAGGCGGACTCGATAGCATCAGCTATGAGCGCGTACGAATTACCGAGCACACCGGCGGTACCTTTCGTGACGGCTAGGATAGTGTTGACGAGCATTCCTATCAGGGTGCTCCTCAAACCGGCTTGTATGGCTTGGTGTGCTTTAGTCATAGAGTTATTCAGCCAACAAGATAGTAGCAGGGGTTAGGTGTCCGTGTCGACCGAGCTACGCGCCGAGCGCCCGCCCCCGCCCGCAAGGATGTTCAAGAGGCTCTGACCACCGGGCGCTCTCAGCTCTCCACCCTCACCGGCGCCATACTCCCCGGACTACAAGATGCTTCAATGTATCGGGATCGGATTAGCGGTTGTCTGCTTCTTTTCCGATGATATACCAATCAAAAGTGACAACATTTTCTTCTTGGCATTCGTACTCTTGAAGAATTTTGTTACGTCATCAATGAGCGAACTGTAGCCGGGCGTGTGCGCCCAGTGTGCATTGTAGGCTCTCAGCACCCTATCACGGTGTCGAAACCCGCGAGTCTCGAGATGGGTACATAACTTCTCCTCGGCGAAATCCGGATTAACCCGCCCCTCTTTGGCGTTCTTAATCAGACTGTGAAGTTCTCGAGCCGATACGCACACCTCATGACCGAAGACGCGGCTGGTAAGCTCTTCCAGAATCTCCGGTGGAACGCTTTTGTTACGCAGGGCCGAGATAAACTCGATACCCTGATCACGCTGATATGCAAGAGCAATCTGGTACACCATCTCATCCATCCAGTTTATATCAAGCGGGATCCTGTGATTGGGACGAGATGCGGAGGGAACACTGAGAAGATCGATGCAGGCTTCACCAAGCTCTACCCCCTGAAGTCCTTGTATCAGATCCAAGAGCTCGGATGCGACATCCCTCGAGAAGAAACCTTCTAGGTGCAGCAACGTTTCGTTGATCAGATCCTGGTCGACTTTCATCTCCTTGATAGATCGCCGCAGTTGAGCCTCAGGATTAATCAAATCAAAGCATTCTTCGATCGTCGCCTGCTGCAGACGATGTCGATGCAGAATGCCCTGAAGACCGAGAATATCCACGGAATCAAAACATTCTTGGATACGAGTGGTAATATCCGGATCTATCCCTTCGAGACTCAGGATCACATCCGCAAACACATTGATGCTTACCGCAAGGCGCGCAGCTACGTATTTCAAGTGGACTCGCAGACGCGGAAAGGCAATGTCAAAGGCTCGCTCGAATGCAAGCACCTTTCCGAGCGGCCCTATCCAATGCTCTTTGAGGTAGTCGCTGTCTACCGAAGAGTCCTTCCGTAGCCCGTGAAGCAGAACCCTAAACTTGTACGCCTCGGGTATCATTACTACCGCGAGGGTCTCGACCAAACGATCCTCGAAAGCCGGATCCGAGAAATACCCTAAAACATAGTCCGACAGCGTGACAAAAAACGTTTTCTCGAAAGTCTTGCTAATGAGCTCGATAAAGGAGGGAGGCAAATCACTGTACGTCGCCAGCAAGACAGGATCGTCGTAGACTCGCTGTGCAATGTCGCTGAAGTCTAGGCTGGCAAGAAGCATCTCTACAGCTGTCAAAGCTTCCTCCGAGAGGCAATCACGTAGCGCATCTTTCAGCGGTAGATGAGGGTCGGTAAGGTCATAAAACGCACGCTCAATCCGATTCAGTTCGTCGTACGACTTACCCCTCAAGGCTTCACGAACCACTCTATCAAGTTCGCCTCTATCGGTGTCCTGATCGATGAGTTCTGCGAGAGCGATGGTGCGTTCTTCATCTTCGGGCGAGGCTCGGAAATCGTAGTCCCATACCCCCGGTTCCGGTTCTTCCCCTCGATATCGCGCTAAAAGATCTATGTTGAGCGGCCATCGTCCCTGTCCATGTACATAACGCTCGAACACCTCGTCAAGTTCCTTAGCCGGTATTCGTATTCTAAATCGAGCTAAACGCTCCTCCAAAGTCTGTCTTACTGTCTTGCCATACAGACACTCAAACGCACGCTGTGTAGCTAGACACTGGCGCGGTGCGAGAAATTCCATCGGTTTGAGCATCTCGAGCAACTCAAAGGAGTGCTCTATCCGCTCGCGCATGACGATCGCCATGCGGCGGGCATCGAAGAGAGCAAGGCTCGGGAAAAGGGTCGGATCAAGATCGTACCCAAAGCGCTCCACCAAAGCCTCGTTTGTCCGCACGAACCGCTCCGGCGAAAGAGCCGCTACCCTTTCTGCCAAGACCTCATACGAGTTCATAACACGATGATTGACCTCAGCCCGCCCTTCGAACATTCTCCGTTTCTTGAATCGCCGCAAGAAAGGCCCTATACCTTGCGTGTGATCGCGATCCGCCGCGTCTCGCGGATCGCTCAGCCAATCATCCAACTCACCGGCTATTGTTGGAGGATAGAGGAGATTGTGGATCTCTTCGGCTTCGGCATGTGCACTCCAACCTGAGGTGAGCGCTCCCATCCGATCAATATCGCTTTGCAGAAGATTCCGCTTGATGTGAGCCTCGAGGCTAACCTCGTTTTCGGGAGCGGCAGGATCCCCTAATTCAAGATAACATTTCTTGATGATCGCCATTTCAGCGACACTGCGACCTTGAAGGAGATACCTAAGTGCTCTGAATTTATCCCGCGACTTGAACGCTATCTGCCTCTTTTGCTCATAGAGCTCCGATTTTCCAATTGTGCGGCGTGCCTCAGTCTGAGGTCCGGCATCACTGCTTTGCAGGATACTGAAGAGTTGCCGCGCCAAGTCCTTGTAGGGAATCAGCAGAAACTCTTCCCGTACCGCACGCACCTGCCGCTCGGTACAATCGAGTAAAATATCAGTCATCCGCGCTGCCTTGTCCGCATGCGCGCCGTGATAAATATCCCACAGCATTTTAGCAGTAGCAGGGATATCTAAACCGCGCACGATCTTGGCGATTCGATCTGCCGATTCGTGCCCTACCCGCTTTACGATCTGATGAAAGATCTCCGGACGCTCCCCACGTTCTCGGATGGGCGCATAGTAACGCTCGGTAAAATACTCATTTGTTCGGTCAAGGATCTCCTTGCTATCGGCGCAGTTCCGATCGGCAAGTACGACATTGAAGGCGCTCAAGTATACATCCAGATCCGTTTCTCGCGCTTTTTGGGCCAAGTCGTAGATCTGGCCGGCGAGAGCCTCCGCTATCTCTTGAAATTCTCCGTCTCGACATTCACGCTCACCGGCTGTTAATCGTGCCGATGGTGCCGGAGGCGCGAGTATCTCCGTCGCAAGCTCCTCCAGACGAGCTTCGCCTCCCGACAAGCTCAAGGGGCGATGGAATTGATCGAAGATCTCTCCCTGATAGTAGTAGACAGAGCGATCGTCGGACTGTACCTCTTCCTCGATTGAAGAAGCCTCGGACTCAACCTCTATCTCTTCAGGAGCGGGCTGTGAGCCCATGAGCCTCTTCCTGAAGACGATCTTCTTAGCTCCGGAATTGGAGTTTTCCATCGAACAACCTCTTTGCGTTTACCGAACTATGCGTATTCCATCTCCATCCATGCTCGCTCGCGTCGGTCGCGCTCCGGATCATCCACTATCTCCTGCAGGATTATCCGCCCAAGACGGGCCTGAATAACATCAATCTTCGCATTCCTACCGTCCAAGTGGAGCGGATCTAGGAAATCCGGGTGAAATCTCAACATATGGTCCAGAACCGCTCTATCGTGCTCCGACTTGGCTATCATGGCCCAGACGTTCTTCCCAACCCATGAAAACTCCGCGGTACCCCAATCAAGCATCTTCTGAACATAATGCCCGATAGCCAGGAGCTCTTCTGGAGCAGGAGGACGTTCGAACTGATAGGTGCCTTCACTGTTACGCATCCTCTCCGCTATCCACACCAGGTTGTTTACCAACTGCGGCATACAATGCTTGGAGAGCACCCGTCTCTCGAGTGTCGAATCAAGATACGCCATCTTCATCGGGTGAAGACGACGCAGAAACGCGTCATCGAGCTTGCGATTGAAGTTCTTCGTGAAGACGACCAGAAGATTATCCACATTACAGTCTATCGGTGGTCGCGACTCGAGATAGATACGAGCATCCTGGATCGGCCCAAGGAAGAACGTGTCGATATGGCCTTCCACTTTGTCGATTTCGTCAATCAGCAAAATAACCGGCTGATTCTGCGATTTCAAAAATGCTTTCGACAAGATGCCCAGGTTCATCAGCTTGTCCTTGGCTGCCATCTCCTGTCCGGCCATGGAAGAAGCTATCGCAAGAGCAGAGGGCACTTCGATCAGATGTGCTGTGTTCATTCCGTGATAGCAACTCAAGCACATGAAATCCGCGCCGGTGGCTTTAGCCAAGCACTTCGCTAAAAAGCTCTTACCGCAACCAGAGGGGCCTTCGAGCAACATCGCCCGAGTTCTCTCGGTCGGCGACGTGAGCAAGAGAGACATCTGTGTAGCCGTGAATCGAGCACACTGATATCCGACCTCGGCAAGACGTCTCGCCATCTCTTCGGGATCATCGAATTTCGTAAGACCGACCTTCTCCGGCCTGTAGGCCTTTCCTCGACGCTTGGCATCGGGGTCATTGACGATACTTTCGAGGAGCCACCGCCCCAGTCGTGCGTGAATCTGCTCGATGGTCGCATTACGATTGTCCGGCACGAGCGGATCTGCAAAATCCGGATGGTACCTCATCATTTGTTCGAATACGGTTCGATCGTGCTCAGACTTCGCAAGCATGTAAAAAAGATTACGTCCGACGAATGCAAAATCTATCAAATCCCACTTGAGGAGGTGTGAAAGATAGTGTGCCGCCTTGAGCAATTCTTCCGGAGCGGGTGGTCTCTCGAAGGGGTACGATCCATCGGAAGAGCGCATGATGTCGGCTACCCGAATGAGGTTATCCGCCAATTTCGGAGAACAATATGGTGCCAACACTCGCCGCTCGAGAGCTGAGTCCATGAATCTCATTCTCAAAGGATGAACACGGCGTAACAGCGCCTCACTTATCGTTCGCTCAAAATTCTTGGTAAAGATAATAACCAAATTATCAAGATTGGCATCGACTGGAGGCCTGGACTCCAACCATACGCGTGCGTCCTGAATAGGACCGAGGAAGAACGTATCAATCGCGACATCGACCTTGTCGATTTCGTCGATCAGGAGAATGACAGGCTTTTCCTGGGAAGCGAGGAACGCCTTGGAGATGACTCCGAGGTTCATCAAATCTTCGGCATTTTTCGCCCCCTGGGCTGCCATCGCGTTGACCATTCCCAGCGTCGATGGACTCTCAATCAGGTGCTGCAGATTCATCCCTTTGTAACAGGAAAGACACATGAGCTCTGCGCCGGTAATTTTGGCGAGCGACTTGGCCATGAAGCTCTTACCGCATCCTGAGGGCCCCTCGAGAAGAATACATTTGATACTGTTCAATTTGGTGTTGAGGAGTAAGGAAAGTTGAACCGCATAGAACGGCAAACAGTGGTATCCCACCTCAGCAAGCTTGAGCTCGAGCTCTTCGGGACTGCCGACGTATTCGAAGCCGATGTGGTCCGGCTGATATTCCGAATGGAAGTTCGGGTTTACGACACCCAACTCACTTCCGTCAGTCTTGGGCATGCCCTCATCTATCTGTTTTCCATGCCGAAAGGCGAACTTCCTTCCACCATCGGAAGCCGATACATCGTCGTGCCCGTTGGAGTTGATATCGTCTCCTGCCATAACGTGCGAAACCTCCTAAGAGCCTAACCATTGCGCGGTCAACTGCTGCTCTTCAGGGGTTATGCAGCAGAGCTCTGGAGATGTAGCATTCGGCATCATCCTGTCTCTTCTAGTCGTATTTGAAGCTAAAATATCGAACAGGTTGAAGATTTGTGCGAATGCAGATCAGGAAAGTCGCCCAACCTATTGATATAACAGCGCTTTGAGAAATCTACTTGGATCATGGAAGTGTGTGCTCCTGTGATTTTTAGCTCTCTATTCTCATACATCAGGAAAATGCGCCGTTTACATATACTGAGAACTTAGCGGTCGAAAGGACTCGGCAGCGTTTGCCTAGGTGAGGACAGGATGTCGATAACAATTGGTTCGAATATAAGCTCGTTGAGGGCACAAGCTAACCTTAGCAAAACCCAATACGAGCAGAGTAAGGTCTACGAGCGCCTCTCTTCCGGGCTCCGTGTCAATACGGCTGCCGACGACGCTGGTGGCCTCATGATGGCAGACAAGCTGAGGAGTCAGTCAAAGCTTCTCTCTATTGCTTTGAGAAACGCCAATGATGGGCTCTCCTACGCGACGGTAGCGGATACTGGATTGGCCAGCGCGGCCCAGTTACTTGTCCGCATGGGCGAGCTCGCCAATCAGAGCGCAAACGCGGTCTATACGACTTCCCAGCGTTCAGCGATGGCTTATGAATTCGCTGCTCTTGGCTCTGAGATCGACCGCGTTGCACAAACCAACACATTCAACGGATTGGGCACGATCTCAAACAGCAGCAGCATCACGATTCAAGTGGGATTTGACTCTGATGCAAGCTCACGAATCACTATGGCTTCGGTAGTCGGAACTCTCTCCTCTCTCGGACTTTCAAACGGTTCGAGTCTCACGTTTTCGATTAACGCAGCAAACACTGACCTAGCAGTTACCGCCTCCCGTCTAGCACTTACCGCCATCAATGCAGCTCTTGAGTCGATCACTCAGCAACGAGGGGTGATCGGTGCAAATACGAGTCGCCTACAATTCGCGATCGAAAATCTGTCAGTCACACGGGACAATTTCGTCGCCGCGGAAGCCGCCATTAGAGACACCGATATCGCAGCAGATGCCGCGGCAATGGTGCGTTTACAGGTACTCGCACAAGCCCAGACCGCCATTTTAGCGCAAGCTAATCAACAGCCCGCTCTCGTTCTGAGGCTTCTCGGATAAACTCTCTCATGACGCCTTACCCATCCGTTCGCGCAAAAAACAGCCGAGCTCGCTGAAGCTGCGAACCTTCGGCGCCGGACCACAATCCTCCGGATCGAAAAGGAAGGATAGTAAGATCGATTCACTTTTTGACTTTTTGCAAGTAGTTGATCCACGAAGTTCGCGAGCTTCGGTTTCTTTATCACCAAGGCTATAGGACACTTGAAAGGCGGAAACCTGCCTTTCACTATCTGTTACTATAAAGTCGCACTCATGATCGCCCGTATAGTAAGCGATCACAGAACCACGAAATAGAAAATCAAAAAAACAGCTATTTCTAGATTCTTTGTCAGGTCATTCACACCAAGAATAGAATTGAGATATCCGCAGTCAATTGGATAAACTTTTTTCTCACCAAGTTCGCGATGCACTACTTTCCTTGTGTCTGCCAATTCAATCGATATCTTAGGAGAAGCCTTGCACACAGCAGCTCTGAAATACCCGATTGTTATCCTCAATTACTTGAGACAGTTTCAAACCATCCATAGTATTTTCGTAGCCTTTCCGTGGATATCGCAGAGGCAGACGAATGTTGCCTGCGCCAGGCTTTGGACGATCGACAGATCTTTCATGCGCGAATAACTAAGCCATCCAGGGAGGACCAGTGCGCAAGGATGTCAGAACCGGCGTGGCGACAAAGGTTCCATGCTAAAAATGGCGAGTTTGCGGCGCTTGCGGCGGAATTAGTTGCGCCTCGTTTGCGCACCTTAATCTCTACCTTTGGTATCGAGTGATCGGTGCGCAAAATCTACAATGTTTTTAGCTTTATACCCTACTTAATCAAGTCACCGCACAGGTAGCCTGTCAAAAAACAACACCCCCTCACTTAAGTTGGTATCCCCCTGTGCCGACCACTACCGGGTATATAACGGATATAACGGAACAGCGAGACACGCATGAAGAAGGTATTGTGGTCAATTCTCCTGGCGGTTACGTCACTCGTATCAACTAACCAGGCCGAGGCGGCGTTCAAGAAGAATCAGTTCAAGAAGAATCAGATTGCGAAGGTTGGAAGTGTAACTTGCGGCTTCATCAAATCGTGGGTTCCTGTAGCGCGCTCTGGGAAGAGTTATGCGCGTATCGCTAAACCTTCTGCGTCTCAGAAGGCCGCCTGTAAGGGGCTACTAGTCGCGTCAAAACTTTCGCTCGCCAAGCTCCCCGATCTTTCAAAGATCGTGGGTAGCAGTGGCTCTTCGATACAAACTGTCTCTGGAACAGCACCAACACTTGCAGAGGTGTTTGCGGGAGATGCGGCAAGCACATTCTGGCGCCCTGGCGTTGTATCCAGCATCGCGACCGGCACACCAACCGTGGAGCAGTGTGGCGAGTTTTTCTCTGGCCGAGCAGATGGTGAATCTGGTGGCTACCTGGCTTGTTACCTTAGTCAGAACAGCGGTCAGGCCTTAGCAGAAGTTGTCCGAGCGGGAACGACCATTTGCTACCTGAAGAGTATTCCTTCAGCGGAGGTCTTTAACTCAGGTGGACTTAGCATCCGGCGAGGTTCGTTGCCTTCAGGCGGAATTACCTCTCTCTTCAGCACCCCAGATGGTTCTGCGCCAAGGATTGTAAGGATTGGCTTGTCAGCGGGCGGTCAGGACGGCGGGGCATCGACGGGAATTCTGAAGATCTTCAGCGCCAATCAGAATGCTGCATCCGGTGATCTCTACCGCTATGAAATGGTTTTCTGTGAGGGAAATGCAAACGAACCCCAAGAAGTCGAACAGACTCGGATCACATCTCGGGGGCAGTTTGTATCTAGCTCATTCAATACAGGCGGAGGGGGCGAAGGATCTCGATTCGCGGGCACAGTTCGAGCCTTTCTCAGGTCAGCAGATGGAACCTTTGCATTCGATTCTACCCGCGACCGGTTAGCAAGCTTTGTAAGTGTACAGCAGCATCAGGGCGAGACGTTCTCCCGCACGGCAGACGTAACCATTACGGCGGGCAATGAGATAATTAACAAGGAGTATTCTGTCTCATCCCGAGAAAATCGTAAAGCTTACTCCGTTTCTCAATTCGCTGGCTCTGGCGTCACCTCAATCCGATTCCTTGAAGGGGCGATTAAGCAAAGTTTTGCGGAAGGGGAGTTCAACGGAGCAACCGAATTCAGAGATTCTGTCTATGTTGCTGCGCCCGCAAATAGTTATGTGACCGCACTCTCGGCAGTCGATTTACAGAGTGATTCGTTTTTTACAGGAACTCCTTCACCCGCTTCGGCATCAGCGTCCGTCGGATGTGACACCGTAGCCGACATTGAAGTTGATGTAGAGATGTCTAACGAAGCCGTGCGTCAAATCACACAGCTGTGTGAGTCTGGACGGCTGCCAGATGGCGTCAACTTCTGTAGTAGTACTCAACTGCTGCAGGCGCAGGAGCGATACAATTCGGTATGTCGTTAGCCGCTAATCCCCAAAGGTAACTACTGCCCCTCACACATGGCTTCAGGCTTGTAAGTGGGCAGACTCCACCGGTAGCGGCAGTGGCTCAGAAGGCAGGAAGCAACTGCCGCTTTAGGGTCATTTGCTATTAGTTCGGTAAACTACAAAGTCCTCGATCGATGAACTTAGGGATAGGAGGAGGAGCTTGAAAGTCCGGTATATCTTGATCGCATACCGTATTCCAGCGTGGATCCATGGTATTAGGGGCCAACTGACTAAGGCTCCGAAGTTCTATCTGTTCGATAACGGAATTATCAACGCTCTCACATCAGAGTTTTCGGCAGAGCTGCGGCCATCAACCAATCGCTTCGGCAAACTCTTTGAAAGCTTTGTCGTGACCGGATTGTTCAGCAACTGAGTAAGGCGCGCTCTGACCTAAAGCTGTATGATTATCGAGAGCAAGCGGGACGAGAGATCGATACTTCAGCGCATGTAGCGACTTATCACTTTTGTATGAGGTCTATCGAATCTCGAAGTCCCCGTTATTATACGTCTCCTCCTTGAAATTTACCGATGACCCCGGGGCTTGTCGTCTCTCGTTCGAGCGAGTACTCGGCGCTATTATTTCAGGGTCCTCAAAGGAGCTCGTAACACAACGACCAAAGCTATGCTTCTTTAGTTTGCGCTATTGGTTATACTGGGGGAACTTGCGAGTATTTTGCCGTGTCAAAAAAGGCTGTAAGTTTCATGGGGAGCGTGTATCTTCGACACAAGTAGATTCCTTTCGAGAACGTCCAATTAACCGATGGCGTAACGAAGAACAGCAAGCCAATCAACAGCCCGCTCTCGGCCTGAGGCTTCTCGGATAAACTCGCTCATAACCCCTCACCCATCCGTTCACGCAAAAAACAGCCGAGCTCGCTGAAGCTGCGAACCTTAGGTGCCGGACCACGATCCTCCGGATCGAAGAGCAGCGCCTGCCATCCCGCACTGTGCGCGGCATGCACATCCAGAGCTACGTCATTCCCGACATGCAGCAGTCGCGAACCGTGAAGCCCTAACCTTCGCGCTATCTCGTTAAAGTAATTCGGAGAGGGCTTCTTCCACGATAGCTCTCCCGAGAAGAAAAAATGCCCAATATGTGCATCTACTCCAAGGTCGGCCATCACAGACTTTGTGCGGTCGTCATTGTTGGTTGCTACTACCGTAACCACTCCCATGTTGCGCGCCATGACCAAAAACTCAACGATCCCCTCAGAGAGAGTCCGGGTGGCACCGGAGGCAAACTCTTGATAGAGCGCCTCCGTCACGGTAAGAGAGGGGTTATGGATTTCGACCGCCTCGAGCATTCGCTTGATGAAAGTGCCCCATAATCTACGCTCTCGCATTTGATCCGTTTGATATCCCTCACGGCGCGCGAGATATTCGTCTTCGAAGGATGCCCAGACCCGCGGCACAGCTTGATCGAGATCGCCGGACTTTACTGATATTTGGAACCGCGTGAGGACCTCTGAATAAAGAGTTCCTACCGAGTGCCGCAAGCGGTAAAGGGTTCCATCGGCATCGAGTACCACTGCGCGTATTATCTGTCGTCCCTGCAAAGTCATATCGTTAGAACAAAAGCGACGATATTAGCACGAATCTGATCGATTTGCTTCGGAATTGCACTAGCCAGAACATGCCCCCTCTCTCAGAACATCGCTGATACACTCCAACTTTGATTAGTTTCCGGGTCCATCTTATTATGAACGGGTGATCGCGTGAGTGGGAACCTTATTCGACCGGCTTCCCGTAAATAGAAGTTCGTCGCGTTCCCGGTTTAAGCTCTAACAGGTTTTCCGTTTGCTCCTAATCTGGACTTGAGCCATTCTCGCTACACTAAAATGGCTAAGCCACACTAGGGTTGAAGTTTGGGCGCCCGATGCCGCATCGAGACCCAGACGCTGCTATAGCTGTGCTCGGGTATTATGAGACCAACTCTGCTACGACAAAGTGACTCAGCCGCTCTTCCACATACGAAAACTCTCGATTGGAGATATCTGCCGCCCATCTGCACGCTATGGGTTGTCATGGCTCTCTTCGTTCGAGATTCGACATCATGGGCACAAGATGATTCGAGCGCCGATATGCCCACGGCAAATCAGGCCGCTCTCTCTAACGAAGCTATCGCCCAAAACGAGGAGCGGTTGAAGCGACTCGAAGAGGAACTTCTCAAAACCCTCGACGTACACTCCACGTCGACAACTGTCGAAAGTCCCCAAAACTCGTCGGTAGCTGCGGTCAAGATAACTGATGTAAAGGCTCCGAGCGGTAACAAGGGGCGAGACAGATCGCCCCCCCCGCCGGTCGACCAAGCATCCCTTGTTCCTGCACATGAGGAAGAGCCTGAGCATTCAAACACCGGCATCCTCAAAGAGATTGAGCAGCATCCTGCCCTGCAGCGAAGCAATCGGCAGTCCCCTCGCAATTTCAAGGAAATTACGGCCGAGAATGATAGTGAGCTTTCCCACCGTTTGAGCATTGCCGAAAGCCAGGTCGAGATCCTCTCACGTGAGTTGGACATTACTCGCAAGCGACTTCGCTCAGCTGAGACTGACAGGGGGAAGGCAACTCAGTCGTATAGACCGCGTCCGGCTGCTGCTCAAAGAGATTCTGTGGTAGTAGCTCCCAACGCCGACAACGAATGGACGTCACCATTATCGAACAGCCACCGCTCAGCTGGCGCGCATCATGAGGCCCGACCGGCTGGAACCTCCGGGCGCTCGCACTCCTCCGAGGTCGCATCCATCGCAGTCGATAGGGCACCTTTACGGATCGGGCCTGGACAAAGGGAATCTGCGCTGCTCGTGATGTCCCGAGATGCTCAAGTTACCATCGAATATCGAACCGGAGAATGGTACCGTGTAATCACTGATGCTGGCACCCGAGGTTGGCTGTCGAGTGGGGCTTTGCTTTTCGATGTAGGTGTTCCATCCACCTCGACCGTTAGAATCGGCGGCTTCAGAAGGAGCAACGAGCCGTTCGCCCTTCACTAGTAGCATGGGTCGAAAATTATACGTGCAGCGCATGATTTTCATCGCGAGACGTGCGGTGATCATCATCGCATGTAGACGAAAAACTCGATCACGATTATGACCCCCATGACAGGCAATCCGACATACACCAGGAGGTCGAAAGGGTCGGCAACCAAGCTACGTGCCATGGCTCGGCGCGGAGTTGGGATCGCCTGAAGCTGCGACAGCTCGTTGGGGGCTGGCATCGTGCCGAAGCGGGACGCGGGTGGGACCGGGAGCGGTGCCTCTTCCCATTCTACTATCGGAGGGACCGAGGCCTCCCCGCCTTCAGAAATCGTCTTTGCCCCAACGAGATCAACCTTGGGCGCCGGTTTCAGTATCTCTTCGAAGTGCTCCTCGAAAAACGCCCGCTCTTGCTTCCACGACTCCGGGATCTCATCTTCACTTCGAGGAGAAAACGCTTGGCCGACTTCGTATACGACACGAGGTGTTACGGTCTGTGTTGTCGCCGAGTCACCTTCCATCAGCGCAGCAAGGCTGGTTGTGGTTAGAGACGGAACGTCTGCCAGGGATACCTGCTCGACGTCATAAACAGCGGTAGGGGCCTCTACGTTTAAAAGGGGATACCCGTCCAAGAGCGCGTCGTACTCACGCCTTTTCTGCTCATCAGCCAAGGTACGGTAAGCTAACGTCAAGGTCTTTATGAGCTCGATTGTCTCCTCTTCATGATCAGATTCGGAATCGAATGTATTCGTTTCACTGAGAACCTCCCGATATGCGAGGGTAATATCTTCTACGGACGCCGAGCGATCCACGCCAAGGATATCGTAGTAATTTTGTGCATCCTCCTGGAGCATAGCCTCGCACCGGTTTCAACCAAACCAACGGAATCTGCTGCTGAAACGAGTGGCCAGCCCGGCTCCGTGTCCCTGCTTTCAGGCGCAGGATAGGCTTTGAGGGAAACACGATCCTTACTCGCTTGAGCCCCGACACTGCATGTACAGGGTTCCCCTACTCTACCCATGGTAAGTCAAGGATCGGTAATCGGCCTGGGCAACTTGATAGATAAATACATACCACCTCGATATTGTTGAGCTATTGTGTCATGAGGTCGATAGAGGACTCGTACCTTTTCCGATCAAGTTTTTGATGTGAAAATGTGTGGGTTGCAGATTACGGACTAGTAGTTTTTCCGGTAACTTCTATAGTATTTTCGCAGCCCTGGGCAGCTAAAAGGACCCGCCCTCGTACGGCAAACAGCCCTCCAGAACGTTGACCGGTAAAACCTTATGGGCACCGCACTAGTAGCCGCCAAAGCATCTCTCCGCGACAACGCACTCAGCATGCTGTGGGGACTTCTGCTAGTAAGCCTATCGTTCCTACTACACCTCAATTACTTACCGTACGCAGAGGACGACGCCTATATCCACATGCGGATTGCTCGGCATCTGTGGATGACCGGGTACCCATATTTCAATCATGGTGAGCCCGTTATGGGATCAACTGCCCCGCTTTGGCTACTCATAACAGGGCCGGGGGCGATTGCAGGAGATTTTCAACCTCTCGCGGTTGCTTGTCTCAATATTTTTGTGCTCACAAGTGCCGCTTGGATCTGGGGTCTTGTGTTCGCACGCCTGATTCGATCGGAGGCTCACATGCCCCACGGGGGAGCTTTAGTAGTTACTTTTCTGACTCTCGCGCCTTCGAGCATCAGTCTGATGGAAACACCTCTGGCAATGATGCTCACAGGTCTCGGCTATCTGGGAGCACTGAACAGACAGTGGTGGAGCATCCCGGCAATTGCTCTTGTTCCATTTGTCAGACCTGAGTGTGCTGTTTTTGCAATAGCGATCTTCGTGTACCGGCTCTATTCCAAGCAGACATGGTCACTCCTGGAGGTAGCGGCGACTGCTTTGCCGGTCAGCTTACTAATCGCATTCGATCTTCACTTCTTCGGATCTGTCATCCCTCACACCGCTCGAGCAAAAGATATCGTATACGAGATATCAACGCATGAGTTTGTCCGTTTTTTTTGCTTTGGAAGCTATGGGGCCGCTATAGCTAGAGGGATTCTACCGTTTTCCCTTTCAGCGGCAGGCATCACGCTCATTACACTCATACTATCTTTCAAGCGAGAGCAGAGCGGCTCTATCTTTCATGAGCCTCTACGAGCGATACCTCCAATAACTTTTGTCCTAGCCCCTGCCGGTGTCATTCTCCTACTATACGCCGTGAAACACGTGCTGGTGTTTCCCTGGTACACCCCCTTGATTCTCGTTCCTGCACACCTTGGCTGCTTATATCTTGTTCACTATCGAACTTTATCCGTCAAGTTACTCGGTGCTAGCCTCCTTCTTCCGCTATGCTGTGTAGGTCTGCTTCTCAGCGGTGGTCTTCAGAATCCGGAGGTTTCTCCTTTTTTCGAATCGGGCGCTCGAGCGCGCCAGCTGCGTCTGCTGGGGACAGCTCTGTACCGCGCGTTTCCAGGAGCGCGCCTCATGGCTCCCGAGATCGGAGCGCTGGGGTTTTCGTTTCGGGGGCGAATTATTGATTCGATAGGATTGATATCGCCCCAGGCACTTGAATACCACCCATTGCAGATCCCCCGACAGCGCCCTGCGGGATTCCTTGGATCCGTGCCCAGAGACCTAGTTGTGAACGAGCGGCCGGAGCTTATAGTCGGCTTGAGTACCTTGGTCACAGATCTTTCCGAGCCTGACCCTATCGAGGACTACGACATCATCAAACGCAGCCCCATGTCCGCCGAAGACCTCGCGAGAGGGGATAACGGGACGGTTTTCGGAGCAAGAGAGATCCTCATATTTCGGCGCAAGGACCTCATGAGCCCCGAAGGAAGGGATATCTTAACTACCGTCAATTAGTTGGGCTTTCCCAGGATCTTTGACGCTTTTAATTTTCAGCGGGTGCGGACCCCGGCTGAAGCCCCCAACCTTTGTAACACTGACGCTAGCTTTACGCGCTGCCCTGAAATGTGCAAAGGTTCCACCATGTCCAGTGAATATACTCGAATCAATATCCTCTCCGGCTCTCCCCTCGAACCTCTGCGCGGGTACTCGCGCGCCGTTGAAATCGGCGACCAATTATGGATATCCGGAACTACCGCTATGAACGCCAAGGGTGAGGTTACTG
This sequence comes from Bdellovibrionota bacterium, assembly GCA_044351795.1. GTDB lineage: Bacteria > Bdellovibrionota_C > UBA2361 > UBA2361 > OMII01 > OMII01. Next base: position 23,928 of record JBILFA010000035.1, read on the forward strand.
CTCCCGGCGATCCATATGAGCAAACCAAAACCATCTTGAGCGCTGTAAAAGCCATCCTCTTCACGCGCGGCTTTCAAATCGGAGACGTAGTAAGGACGCGCATGTTCGTGACTAACATCGCTCGTTGGGAGGATTACGCACGGGCCCACAGAGAGGTGTTCGAGAACACCCGCCCGGCAAGTAGTATGGTACAAGTAACCAAACTCGTTGATCCGCGCCTAGTAGTCGAGCTAGAGGTCGACGCAATCCGAGGCGCGACAACCAGTGACACTATATCTATTGAATACTGATCAATTGCAGCAACCTGTTAAGACTCGACATCGTAGACGAAGCCGATAACTGCTTGAACCTCTGGGCTCAGCGAACGGTGTACCGGACAGGCTAAGCCTGCGCGCTCGAGTTTCTGTCGCTCGTGCTCTCGCAACGACTTTGGTAGGTGAATCCTTACCGGGAGACTTCCTAGTCTCCTCGGATCGTCATGCATGTTTTTTTCGACATGCATGTGCATTCCGCCAACGTTAAGACCGCCCCGCTCCGCTACCAACGCGATTGTAGTAAGGATGCAGGAACCGAGAGCAGCTGCCACGAGATCCGTCGGCGAGAAGCTCTTACCTTCGCCTCCGTTATCGCGAGGCGCCTCAGTAACAATCACACTCCCGGAAGGCTCGTGCCGTAATTCGACCTTCTTGGCTCCAACATACTTACCTGAGATAGCAACAGACATATTTCCTCCTATGAATCATCCGATGTCGGCTCATTCTCATCCACGTCGGCCCCATCCGTCAGGAGTCCCTGGCGATGCTGATAGTATGCCCCTTGGAGAAAGAGATAGTAATCAACCGAACTCTCCTTGGCCGCTTCGATTGCTTGAATGAGACCGGCTCGAGTATGAATGAAATTGACTCCTACCGCGGTCGAAGTGACCGCTATCTTCGCACTATTGGACGCGTTGGTGTAACCGATCCAACTAATCGGGTTGAGAAAGCCATCGACGATGAGACCGATACCATCGCGCACATTAGATGGTCCGAGGAATGGAATAACGAGATACGGACCGGCAGGAACACCATGGTAGGCAAGAGCGATAGCGAAATCCTCCTCGTGATCCGGAAGTCCCAGATCTTCCGCGACATCGATCAATCCCACAATCCCTACAGTGGAGTTGACGACAAAGCGTCCCGTATGGTCGACAGCTTGAGAGAACTTGCCCTGTATGACGTCACTAACTAGATACGATGGATAGCGCAGATTCCTGAAAAAATTCCCTATACCTGTCTGAACCACGTCAGGCATATTGTTTTTGTATAATTGTGCGATGGGCTCGAAAACGTAAACATCGAGCTCGTCATTGAACCAAAATATGCCCCGATTGACCGGCTCAATCGGATCGTACGGCTCTTCCGCCTCACAGAACCCTACACGAGCCGCTCCAGATACGCTCATCACACACGCACACAAGCAGGCAAAGATTGTTCGCTTCATATTTGTACTCTCAAGATGACCGTCCTTCCGACAATTGATACGCCCTCAATCCCTCGCCTAGAGCCAAGATACCCTTCTCTATCTCGGCAGATTCGAGAACAAACGCAATTCGTATGGTGCTACGACCCGCGTCTCTGTGCATGTAGAATCCCGCTGCCGGGGCCACGAAGGTCGTAAGTCCGTTGTGGGAGAAATCCTTGAGCATAAAGACAGCGAAATTTTCGGCGTCCGAAACCGGCAACCTTGCCAGCAGGTAGAACCCTCCTTGAGGAGAATGCGTCGCAACTGCCTCTATCCTACCCAAGGCCGCCACTGCAACATTTCGCCTAGTTTGATACTCTTGTTTCGCAGCTGCAAGGTAATCCGGTGAGATAGTATTCATCATGTAAGCTGCCGCACGTTGTTCCAACGTCGGTGCGGCTAATCGAGCTTGCGCAATATGAAAGGCAGCCTGTCTCAATTCCGGGTGCCACGTAATCAGACACCCGATCCTTGCACCGCATAAGCTAAACCGCTTGGAGAGGCTATCTACAACGATGATATTCGGATCCCGAGGTGCCAGCTCGAAGATACAGCGAGGCTTTATGTCGTCATATACGAACTCACGATAGGTTTCATCGACTATCAAAAAGAGTTCTTTTTCCCTACACAAGTCAACCAGCATAGAAAGCTGGGCATCGGTGCACACTGACCCGGTGGGATTGTTCGGATTACAGAGCAAAACAGCTCGCGTATACGGAGAGATAAACCGCTCGATCTCCTCTCGAGTAGGAACCGCAAAGCCCTCTTCGAGCGAGCAGGGCAACGGGACGAGCCTAACTCCCGAAATAGCGGAAAAACCAATGTAATTCGCATAGGTAGGGTCGAAGATCAATATCTCGTCGCCGGGATCACAACACACCATGAAAGCAAAAATGAGAGCCTCACTTGCACCCATGGTAATGAGCATGTGTTTCTCGGTCAGACCTATATCGTACTGGGAGTTGAGATATCGGCTCCAGGTATCCAGAAGTTCAGGACACCCCTCCGAAGCCTCGTAACTGAGAATCGGCTGACGGGCTCTGTTTAAGCCCTCCTGAAACGCTTCCGGGAAGCGAAGGTCGGGCTGTCCGATATTGAGTCTACATACGTGCACACCGTTGGCTGCCGTCTGAGCGGCCAATCCTGCTAGTCTCCGAATTGGGGAGGGAGGGGTCTTTGAGGCGCGGGAAGATAGCTGAGGAGGCATCATAATTACATTACACTAGAGTACCACATACACTGCGATAGATTACCAAAAAATATCTCTCACACCAGAGACACTTACATCCATCGTTTCTTTCGAAAAAGCGCCAACAACCCCAAAGCAGTCAAGACCATCACTATCCATACGCTCGGGTAGCCCCACGGCGAATCCAGCTCGGGCATATATTTGAAATTCATTCCATACACGCCGACGATGAAAGTGAGCGGAATGAAGATACTCGACATGATTGTGAGAACCTTCATAATCTCATTCATCCGATTACTGAGGCTCGACAGATAGACATCCAGAAGCCCCGAAAGGATATCCCTCAACGTCTCTACGGTATCGATGACCTGTATTGTATGGTCGTACAGATCTCTCAAGAAGAGGCGAGTACTATCGGTCACGAGCTCTGATTCATCACGCACCAACATATTGACTGCCTCACGAATCGGCCATACGGAGCGACGCAAGAGTATCATCTCCCGCTTCAGATTATGGACATTTCGCAGAGTAATCGATGTCGCTCTCTCGACCACCTCTTGCTCCAACTCCTCAATGTCGTCACTGAGCTGCTCCAGCACCTCGAAGTAGTAATCAACAACGGCGTCTAGTAGGGCATAAAACAGGTAGTCTGCACCGGATTTACGAATGCGCCCCTTCCCCGAACGAATTCGATTACGCACGGGCTCGAAAACATCCCCCGGGTCTTCCTGAAAGGAGATTACATAACTATCCCCGAGAACCAGACTGACATGTTCGGATGACACCGTTCGGGTCTTTCGATCGTAGGTAATCATCTTCAAAGCGACAAAGATGTATTTGTCGAAGTCCTCCAACTTCGGTCGCTGAGAGGTATTGACGATATCCTCCATTACCAACGGATGAAGCTCAAACACCCTTCCAAACTCCTCGAGTAGTTCAGTGTGGTGCACTCCGTCTACATCGAACCAGGTGACATACTGTCCCTTATCATCGGGCTTACACTCGGCCACAGTAGAGAGGGTTTTCTCTTCGCACAGATCCGCTCCGTAACGCATACAGCGAATCGAGACCGCATGAGCCTTGTCTTGTCCGATGTAAACGACACTACCCGGTGACGAGCCGACCGGCTTGCGAGCACGGTGCCTTTTACGCAGCATATCCAAGCCTCAAAAGACAATCCGAATACAATCCGACTGGAGCAACAGCGCGCACAGTCGACGGGGTGGTAACGACGAAACAGTCCCTCGAAGACCTTAATGATGCAAGGGGGATTGATCTAGACGAGATCAGGCACCGTCAGTGCGCCTTTGATACTGTAGGTCGGTTTATGCTAAACTACGTAACCTGCATTTCGAAATGAGGTATTAGGCGAACCCCTCGCCCGGTCGGAGCACGTATGACGCATTTCACCCTTCAGGATCATGGAATTACGGTACAGACAGTACAT
>JBILFA010000123.1:0-9825 GCA_044351795.1 Bdellovibrionota bacterium
CGATGTGAGCCGAAGTATGTACACGCGCGACATCGCTCCGTCGCGTATAGAGCTTGCGAAGCGCAAACTCAAAGACCTTGTCGCAGCGTTTGTCCATGCAGGGGCTCCACATCGATACGGATTGACCCTTTTCGCCGGAGAAAGCTATCTTTTTTGTCCGGTCACCACGGATGTGGCGGTGCTGAGGCAATTTATCGACGCGATCGATCCCGATATGGTTACGACGCTAGGGTCCAACCTCGAGGCGGGTGTCGCGACAGCCCTCGAACGCTTCGACAAGAGCAACTCGAAGAGTGGTCGCATCCTCCTGCTCTCGGACGGCGAGGATGACGAGCTCGCTCTCTCACGGGTCGTATCGTTAATCGAATCGCGTGGAGTACGTGTGGACGTTCTCGGCATCGGAACAACGGAGGGAAAGCCGATCGAGGTCGAGCCGGGTAAGTTCCTGCGCGACTCGCGTGGACAGGTCGTTCACAGCCGAATAAACGAGGGATCTCTGCGAGCCTTGGCAGACGCGGGCAGCGGTGTTTACGTTCAAGCAGCGCTTGACGACCGAGACATCAATGCGCTGGTGAAGGCAGGAACAAGCCTCGGAATGACAGAGGATCCTACGCATCGCCGGAAGGTCAAAAGTTATCGCGAGATCGGCCCGTGGTTCGCTCTCGCCGCTCTCATCGCCATCATCCTCATGGCCCGTGTGCCGCGCTCCGGAGCTCTGCTTAGAGTGCTCGCTCTCGCACTACTCTTACCCGACACGATCCATGCTCAAAGTCCCCCGACGGCAAAGCCCTCAGCTCGAACAGCGTACGAGCTCTATCAGAGCGGAAGATATGCCGACTCAGTATCTGCATTCGAGTCTGCTCTCGCCGCCGACCCGAGTAATCCCGATCTCAAGCAGGCTCTGGCGAGCGCACTCTTCAAAGTAGAGCGTTTCGAAGAGGCACATAAGTTGTTCGCCTCTCTCTCCGATTCGGCGCAGGATGGGAAAAGCTTCTTCGAGAACGAATACAACAGGGCTAACGCCCTGCTCGCACTGAAACGCTATGACGAAGCGATCGACGCCTATACGCGGGCTTTGGATGTAAAACCAGGCGACGAGCGTGCTCTCCACAACCGCTCACTCGCGCGAGCGCTCCGCGAGGAGGCGCAGCGCGCCACTGCAACTGCAACTCCAACTCCAACTCCAACTCCGACACCTACTACCACGCCGACCCCCACAGCGGCGTCCTCAGTAGCGCCTACAGCCACGCCCGATCCGAGCAAGCCGTCTCCGACCCCCACCCCGACGACGATGGCCACTCCGAGCGCCGAACCGACACCATCACCGTCATCCTCCGACCCCAGTCCGACTCCCTCTCCTCAGCCGAGCAGTCAACCCTCTCCGGATCCCTCCGCCGTTTCGACTCCCGGTTCATCTCCTACTCCAGACGGAACATCAAACCCAGCGGCAGCCCAAACCGCGTCCGCTACCGCGCCAAGCGCGACTCCGCACGGCACGCCGGAAGCCCAACCTTCCCCTAGCGCTCATGAGAGCCCGACACCCGAGCCGTCTCGCTTAAAGGAGGCGTTGGATGAGCCGCCGCCTCTAGATCCAAGCGCTCCATCGACCCCGGCACCCGTTGCAAACGACTCGAAGGAGACAACGGATCTGTCAGCATCTGAATCCGAGGCGTGGTTAGAGTCGCTCCCGGATTCGCCGCTCCTCATAAGAAAAAAACGGAGCGAGAGAAGAACAAGTGAGCAAACGTGGTAATATCGTATGATATCTCTCTTATGATGAGCGCTCGACCCCTCCTGACTATATTACGTTGTTCCATCATTGTGCGAACGGCGCTCTTGCTCGTGGTGTGCGCCTTACCCGGCTTGTCGTTCGGAGCGCCGCAGGTTCACACTGAGATCACACCCAAATCCGGTTCAGCCGACGATCTCTTCATCTTCACGGTTACGGTCCAGGGTGTTCAGAGATCGGGGCCGCCGCTACTTTCTGGAGGCAACGACTTCATACTCGAACTGCTCGGCTCTCAGACCGCTATTTCCATCGGGAGCAACGGCGTTGATCCGAAAGCCTCGTACTTCTATAACTTGAAGCCGAAACATGAAGGGGAGCTCCTTACGCCATCAGTAGAGATCGACCTCGGGGAGCAGAAACTAAGCGCAGACCCCATTAAGGTTACGATCCGTAGCGGCGCTCGCGCAGGCACTACCGATTCTCGCTCTAGTGACTCACTAACAAGCGACAAGATATACGCGCGCCAGTCGGCGGTTCCTACCTCCGTGTACCAGGGCCAGCAGGTCGTCAATACGATCTCTCTCTATACACAGCTCGAATTGCCGCAATTCGTCATCGACGACCTCGGGTCTGATGGATTCTGGCAGGAGCCCCTGGTCGATGACGACCGCTCGACAAAGGTGATAAACGGCTCCGAATACATGGTCGTACAGGTCAAAAAGGCTCTCTTTCCCCTGCGCAGTGGAACAGTGCAGATCCCTGCTCGAAAGGTACGAGCAAAGGTACCGGTGCGTAGCAGGACCCTCCCAGGTTCGGGATTCGGCTTCTTCGACGATGACATCTTCGGAGGACTGTTCGGCGGAATAGAGCTCAAAGACATCGAGCTTGTCTCAAATTCGGCCTCTGTCCAGGTTCTTCCACTTCCTCCCGTCCCGGCTGAGATGCAACCCGTGATCGGATCAGTGCCCATAGTGGGCACCACAGCCCTTGAGCTCTCGTACCCTCCCGAAGCTCTCAACGTCGGGGAGAGCAAAACAGTCAGCGTGACTGTGGTGAGCACGGGAAACCTCAAGCCGCTCAAATCCGTACCTCTTGCGGCGCCTCCGGGTGTCAAGATCTACGAGGAGCGACCGGAGTCTCGGAGTGACCGGCGAGGCACTCAGCTCGTTACCTACCAGTCCTTCAGATACTCCGTGGTACCGCTAAAGCCCGGGCTCATTCGCATACCCGGAGTACAGCTTGCGTTCTTCGATCCGCATAAGAAGGCATATTCCCTCGCCAAGACCTCTGATATTGCGTTTCCCGTGCGGGGAGAGGCCATAGCAGGCGTCGATACTACCCCGAGCACAACGCAGGGCACGAGTCCTCCCCGGGTCGAAACCAACGAGGGCGGTCGACCTCGCCTCATTCCGACCCTTCCACCTATTCCGGTAGGACCGCCTCTCCGCTATGAGGAGCCGACCGTGTTGCAAGAGATATCAAGGCAGGTGAGCCCCCAGATGGCGCTCTTACTGTTCAGCACCATCATGGCGATCTGCCTCGTGCTGCTCATCACAGTGCGCCTACGTTCAAGACGCGCGACCACCTCGACCCTCACGCCCGCTGAGGTGGATCGCGGCACGTCCACCAAGGAAATGGAGAGCGCACTGCGCCGCCTTGCGGCATCTCGCCTAACGGGAGTGCGCGAAGACAGCAGCCTCGACGAGATTCGCTCTATGGTAGGGAAACAGGTCACAGACCGTGATCTAGCTCTGGCGATCCGTTCCCTTCTCGATGACCTTGAAGTCCTTCAGTACGGCGCTCCTTCTGAAACCGACAACGATGAGCTACCCGCCCTGCGACGGCGCATCAAGGAGATACTTCGACAATGGCGCTGACTGTGTCCTCGAGCTAGCGAAAATGCTCAGCTTCTTTGACCCGTGTTCGCCATCGCGCTAGATTACGTTTATGGGAATCGAAGCATCCTCCGTACAAGAAACGTTCGAACTGATGAAGGCTAAGCTCTCTCGCCTCGTTCCGGCGGTTGAGCTCCGTATCAAGGCCGAACTAGTCTACGAGATTAACCGGCTCAAGAAGGAGCGCCGAGCACTTATTCTCGGCCACAACTACATGGAGCCAGCACTGTTCCACACAGTTCCGGATGTAGTGGGCGATTCACTCGAGCTCTCTCGAAGAGCGGCGGAAACTGACGCTCCTATCATCATCTTCTGCGGTGTACGTTTCATGGCCGAGACCGCCAAGATCCTCAATCCTACCAAAACCGTACTCCTACCTGCAAAGGTGGCCGGATGTTCTCTCGCTGCGAGTATTACAGCCGATGATGTACGAGATTTGAAGAAACAGTATCCAGGCGTACCCGTGGTCTCGTACATCAACACGTATGCCGACGTGAAGGCCGAGTCGGATATAATCTGTACATCCGGCAACGCGAGCAAGGTCGTGCAATCGCTCGATTCCGACACGGTGATCTTCCTACCCGACGAATACCTCGGATCGAACGTTGCGCGAGAGACCGGAAAGAAGTTCATCTTCCCAACCCCTAAGGCTGCCCCGGCAGAGGGTCCCGTCATGATCGGATGGCGCGGACGCTGTGAGGTTCACGAACAGTTTTCGGTGGAGGATGTTACAAACATCCGCTCCCAATTTCCCGGAGTTGAAGTGCTCGCTCATCCTGAGTGTAGCCCCGAGGTGGTGGACGCTTCGGACTACTCAGCGAGCACCTCTCGTATGGTTGACTTCGTCAAGCATTCCAAGGCACCGCACTTTCTCATCCTGACGGAGTGCAGCATGGCCGACAACATCATTGCAGAGAATCCTGACAAGGACGTTCTGCGTATGTGCAGCATCCGTTGTCCTCATATGAACGAGATCACCCTTGAGGACACCTTGAATGCTTTGCGTAACACCCAACAGGTGATCGAGGTTCCGGAGGAGGTTCAAGAGGGAGCTCGACGATCCCTTCAGCGAATGCTGGAAGTCCGCTAACGCTCCCGTTTCGAACACATGAGAACAATCTCGAACACCCCCTGACCGAGATCGTTCTCCCTTAGTATACCTACGCATGCTAGCCTTACGCCGATTTTTGCAGTCGGGAGGTACTCTATGACAGCACTCGCTTCACGCTTCGTATACCTAGTCACTCTGACCGCACTCGTAATCCTCACAGGTGGTTGTGCTACTCGGGCGAGGCTCCCGGTCGCTGGTAGCTCCAATTCATGCGAAAGCACATCCACAGACTCTCGGCGAACCGGAGCATCAACCGGTACGGCCCACTACACTCGCTCTCAGATCGCACGCTCCTTTTCGGGTGGTTCTCCAACTGCCGCGACACGAGTCGTTTGGGCCAAGCACCAGGACACGTGTCTGTGAAGCAGATAAACCCAGCCTCATTCATTTTTGAAAAAAATGAATGAGAATAGCTGGGCGAGCGCAATCTTAGCGGAGCCAAGTTGCGCCGTAGAAGACAACAAACTCCTACGTGCCGAGTGTGTGAAAGTTAAGGGTCATGAGAGACTTTAGCTCTCAAACGATACTGGTTGATGTTCGCAAAAAAGCTTCGAGAATCGCTCCCTTGAAATCAGCAAACCGCTTATAGTACCGATTGTATAAGACAATTTTTTTCAGGAATCGCCACAAGCGTTCAATGAGGTTTGAGATTGGGAGAGTAAGGGGGTAGAAATATGACCTGTACCTTGGACGTCTCGAGAAAGGCTTTTACTGTTCGATTTCTGTAGTACCTAGCGTTATCAGCCACTACAAAGATGAGTTGGAGAGATCTGTTTTTTTGCTCCTTAAAAACAGATACTCTGCAAAGCTCTCTGGTGACTTGCCTGCGTCGAGCAACACAATGCACTTAATTCTGTCTCAAGAAGCGCGCATAGCGCTTGAAGCCGTAGCTCTTTCTCCAGTAATTTGAGTTCCTGCCTGGTTAAAAATCGACCCGCACATTAATAATCTTACTTTTTTCAACGCCTAGATAGACCCGCGCTGCGGCCCGAGTGTTTTTTGTCTTTTACGGCGCAAATGGGCCCGGCCAAGATTGCGCTCGCCCCGCTATTGCGAGTGATTTTTTTTTCAAAAATCACTCGCGCAGGATTTATCACTACAGCCACCCGTGCTCTTGATACCAGCGGGCCGTGGTGCGCAAACCTGCCTCTGTATCCACGCTGTATTGATACTCCAAGACCTCCCTCAGCTTTCTGGTGTCAAAGGCCCTGTCTTTGGTAAAGAAGGCGACCCGTCGACGATAGAGCGGGGGGGAAATCCCCAGCGGTTTACACACCGATTCACACACATCGGCAGCTAGGAAGAGCGGCCACGCCGGAAGTCGGACAAACTTCAGCCTAGGATGTCCGAGCTCGTGTGCAATGGTCCGCACGATATCCTCGAGCCGACTCGGCTCGGGATTCCCCGCAATAAAGGATTCCCCGAGAGCTCTTGGATGACAAGCCGCTTGAATGAAGATGCTTGTGAGGTCATCGACGTGGATCAGGTGGTAGAGTCCCTGACCGTTCCCAAACAGAGGAAAAAACGGCTTGAGTGCCATTCGAAAGATCTTCAATAGACGCCTATCTCCCGGTCCGTAGATCGCAGCAGGGCGCACTATTGTGAAGGGAAGCCCTTGCTCCCTGGCATATTCCGTTATCCAAAGCTCCGCGGCAGCCTTGGTTCTCTGGTAGATATCGCCCGGGTTGAAACGATACGTTTCGTCGGCGGGCGGCTCGTTGATGTGTCCGTGCACCCCCACGGTGGAAACGTGTACGAAGCGCTCGAACCCCGCCCTACCCTTCAGCGCTCGCGCGAGCGCCTGGGTGCTCGTGACGTGTACTTTCTCGTACACTTCATCCGTTATCTTTGCTTCACGGTATGCCGCTGCGACGTGAAACACGTACTGGACGCCGTCGACAGCTTCGGACACAACCGTAGGGTCGTACACATCGCCTCTGACCCATTCGATCTCCAGCCCCTGAAAGGGAGAGAGGTCGGAGCTTGCACGAGCAATCGCACGCACTCGAGCTCCCTGAGAGATCAATTTCTTTGTGAGGGCTTGACCGGTAAAGCCTGAAGCGCCTGTAACAAGAACCTGCGCGCCTGGAGGAATCTGGAGAGATACGCTCATGATAAACTCCTTGTCTCAATCGAGAGAGTGCGCCGTTAGAAACATCGCACGTGAAAGCGCCGCGAAGAAGCTCTGGTACGGAACCGGGTCGACCACCGGCTGATCATTGAACTGCCCATTCGCTCGAACGACGAGCTGTCGTTCCCCACGTGGATAGACGCTGACAGTCATCCTGAGAGCGTACCCATCCAGTTTTGTGGCAGTAACCGTCCCGAGGCCGAGATCCGCTTTATCGACAACGAAGCTCAGATCCTGGAGTGTGGCTATTACCGTTCGCAGAGTCCTCTCTCGCTCGGTGGTGTCGAACACCCGCGACTGGATCTGCCGGAGCTGTAATTGGGATTGATCTGAGTCCAGCACCCGTTCGTGCAGCGGCACACAGCCTTGAAGAGTGCATACTAGGGCGAGCACGAACACAAGTTTTCTGAGCATATCGTAACCTAAATACCGTGGGCGTCGAGGAATACCGACTTGGAGAGTTTGAAGAAGAATTCGCGATACATCTCAGGATCGTCCAGGCTTTCATTTCTGGAGATCTGACCCGCTTGATTCCACACTGTCCGCTGGAATGTAACTCGAACTATCGTTTCGTTTGCGGATACGGGGCGCGTCACAAGTGAGGCTCGAATGCGTTGCGTCTTTTCATACTGGATATCTTCCCCTACAAGGATCCCGAGGGCTATCGTACCTACTACCATCGCCGCATCAGTAGCATCCCGATTCTTCGAAGCCACGATCAGGCCGAGCCGAGATTCTGACTCATCAACGTTGAACCCGAGGTCCTGCAGTACCCCAAGAGATGCCTGTAATAGCCGTAGCTCGTCCGAGGTGTCAAACCTCCTTGTCTGCAGTCGTCGCTCGCGGAGCGACTCTGGGTTAAGCTCGAACGCTCCTCGCGGGACCTGTGGGGCGCACCCCACTACGCACACCAACAAGAACGTTACAAACCCTGCAAGCCAACCACTCACCACCCCTCCTTTGTCACCTAGAACTGACTGGAATGATACGCGAAGTCTCGCACACGCTTGTCGGCACCGAACTTGATAATGACTGTGAGGGTCTTTTGAGTCGTCGATGACGCCCCACTTCCGGATCCGAAGGATGGACCTACCCCTCCACCTACCAGCCCATCGCCCACGCTGGCTCCTCCCAAGACCAAGGTCGAGATTCCCCCGGAATCAGCAGAGTAGGCTCGCTCTGTTGAGATCTTGTCGTAGACCCATGTTTCGCGGCGCTCTTCATCACTCGTTACTAGGTTCGGTGCTCCGAGCACGCTCGCTACATCGGCACCCGACATACCGACCCGAATCTCTCGCTGGACGGTTCCAACCGTTAGTGCCGAGTTCCGGTCGGGCGAGACCGCACCACGATGATATTCGGCCCCACGGCAGCCGTTGAGTGCTATCACGGCCACTCCGATGATTAGAAATTTAGAGCGAGTCATGGATCTCCTGGAGAGGGTTAGCCTAGAGGAGATACTATCCTGATTTATTTCCAAGGGGCACCATAGAAACCACGAGGTCGCTCCAGAAAGCATTACGAACTTGTGGGCAAGGGTGAGACGGAGGGGGCGCACAGGTCAATCAAGCCGACGAGAAGCTGTCGGTAAGAAACGAGACCCCATAGCAAGAAGGATCCCGACCAACACTACGGTGAGCGGCGTAGCCCAGAGAACAGAAAGCAAGGGAAGTCTCACGACCTCTGGTCTGGCGCCATCGACCAAGAGCTGCAATCGATCGCCACCTTCCACCTTTTGCAACAGGGGCATGGAGGTCTTGGAAAGATGCTCTGTGCCGTCAGGTAGGCGATATTTTACGTGGAGGGGGACCTTGCTGCGTGGCTTCGGAGGCCCCCTTCTTTCCTCCACTGCCACCACCTCGGCCTCTACCGTTATTGCGCGGTGCACGAACAGATAGGTTGAAAGAACGAGGTATCCCCCGAACGCACAGAGCAGAAGTCCGATCAGCAGGAAAAAGCGACGCATAACATGCACTCTAGCAAAGCCCTTCTAGAGTGCAACAATGTTTTCAGGAGAGACTACTTCGCCTCTGCTCCGGCTCCTTCCTCGCCTTCCTCATCTTGCATCTCACTGTCGAGTCTTGCGAGCTCGGGAAGTAGATCCTCTTCGGCGATAGCCGAGAGCTTTTCGTTAGCCGCAGACTCCTCGGCCAAGGTACGATCGAGTAAATCTGCGATCTCCTCCTCTCCTAGAGCATCCGCGATAGCGCGAGCTGCCCCATAACCGGCTATCTCGTAGTGTTCGATGCGCTGAGCGCAGCCTACAAGCACGACATCCAGGAGATCTTCATTCTGACCATCTTGTTGCATCGTCTGATTCCCCTCTTCGATTAGACCTTGCATCGCCACACACACTTTTCCCGAGAGTTTGGTGTGTAAAGCGTGCGCGATCTGGTTCAGACGATCGACCTGTTGTTTCGTCTCGGCGAGGTGGGATCGAAAAGCGTCTTTGAGGTCGTCGTTGCTGACGCGCCTCTCCATCTTCGGCAATGCCTGGAGAAGCTGCTGCTCTGCGCTGTAGAGATCTTTGAGTTCTTCAACCAGCGCGTCACGTAATGTTGCTAATTCAGTCATGAGATCTCCCCTCTTGTCAAAGTCAATAAGACCAGTTGTGCAGGGACGAGACCTTACTGAGATTCAGACTTCTTCGTAATGATGCGTGTCACTGGTTGGAAAGATCTGTTTTTTTGCTCCTTAAAAACAGATACTCTGCAATGCTCTCTGGTGACTTGCCTGCGTCGAGCAACAAAATGCACTTAATTCTATCTCAAGAAGCGCGCATAGCGCTTGAAGCCGTAGCTCTTTCTCCAGTAATGCGCGTTCCTGCCTGGTTAAAAATCGACCAACACATTAATAATCTTACTTTTCTCAACGCCTAGATAGACCCGCGCTGTGGCCCGAGTGTTTTTTGTCTTTTACGGCGCAAATGGGCCCGGCCAAGATTGCGCTCGCCCTGCTA
>JBILFA010000216.1:0-2590 GCA_044351795.1 Bdellovibrionota bacterium
ACATGTTTGAACGTGGCCTGTTCCCCACCGCACTCCAGAACAATCATGCCATGTACGGCTTTGCCAGTGATGCCTATTGGACTGACATCGGCAAACCACAAACGTATCTTGAGGTACACCACGATATCCTCAATGGCAAGGTGCGATTCGGTCTGCCAGGGCATCAACAGCGCCCAGATTTGTGGGTCGGCGAGAACAGCATTATCCACCCCAGTGCCCAGATTCATGGGTCAGTGGTGATTGGTAACGGCGTCACCATTGAGGCAGATGTGACTATTGTTGGACCGACCGTTATTGGTGCAGGCACACACATTGGCGCTGGTACGCACATCAGTGGCAGCGTGATTTGGCAGCTCAACCATATCGGCACCCAGTGTCATATCGATCATGCCGTGATTGGCAACCACAACTATATTGCGAGCCAAACCAAAATCGCGGCAGGCACAATTGTCAGCGATCGTTGCCGAATTGCTAGTCACAACCATCTCGCCAATGGTGTGCGTGTGTGGCCCAACAGCACGATTAGCGAGCAGTCGATTACGTTCTAACTGTGTGGCAACATGATACAAAAACGGGCCGGCAGGAGGTGTATCCTGCCGGCCCGAACCATGAACTCCTCGATTACCCTCGATAGCCGGGTGAATACCCATCTTGTGAGTCGTCATCCTCGTCTTCATCGTAGAAATCGTTCTCTTCGTCGTTGTCTTGGTAGTCATTCATATCACTAAAACCACCACTCACCGAAGGGTTATAGGTTGCACCGAACAAGCCGCCTGCCAAACCACCAGCAGCCAAACCACCTACTGCGGCATCAGTCGCAGATGGAGGGTTCGAGGCATTAAAGCCACTCGACACACCTGGGTTATACGTGTTATACGTTGATGGTGTACCAGTTGCTGGAGCATAGCTCGAAGGATAGCTCGTTGATGAGGTAGTCGAGGTGGTACCATACGGTGATGCCGGTGGTGGTGAATATGTTGATGAATACCCCGGATTCGTTGCCGGTGGTGTGTATGAGGTTGACGGTGAATACCCGGGATTGGCCGCAGGTGCCGTATACGACGTTGACGAGTAGCCAGGAGTCGCTGCTGGGGTAGCAGGCGTCGCAGAGTAACCCGTGTTATATGATGGCGCACTATAACCTGTCGATGTATTGGTGTAGTTTGACCCGGTCGTCGGCGCACTGTTGTAGCTTGCGTTATACCCTGTGTTACCTGTTGCGATACCGTATGGAGGTGTAGCACCACTTGTCCCCTGATACGTTGCAGGTGAGTACGACGATGGTGCAGGCGCCTGACTACTCATCGGCGCGTTCGTGCCACTTGCATCAGCATCAGATTGCTTCTCGCTGCGGCGGAACCACCCACCAAGACTGCTGAACAACCCCTTCTTCTCCGTGTTTTCTGCAGCAGGTGGCGTAGCAGATGCACCACTCGAAGGATTGAACGACGGGTTGAATCCACTCGTCGGTGACGAGTATTGATAGCTCGTCCCCATGGTAGCTGACCCTGTTGAGGGTGGTGGCGTGGTATTTGAGGTGCCCCGCAACTTGGCCCACGCCTGCTTGAATTTGCGCACCGACGACCACCCGACGATAGTCAATACGAGCACGCTGGTAATCCATGGCAAGCCGTCAACAACCATACGATTGAAATTGAAGCTTTGGCCATCACCAAAAATGGTTGCCGAGAACGGCGTGTTCAGCCCCTGCATGTACACCAACACCGTAGCGATGATGAGGTACGCATTAAATACCCCCAACAAACTCGCCATGATATTATCGGCACGTGTTTTGGGATCATTTTGGGCAGGGAGCAAATCACTGGCGTAGTAGCTGATAATCAACGAGACAATCACTAGTACGCTCGTTTTGACTAAGACCAACACAGGGCTGACCTCGGTTGTACCGATGCTGGCCGCCATCCAGATACCAACTGAGGTTCCCACGACGTTTGCCGTCACAATGGCAATTAAGACGCCGGCCAATGACCACACGCCATAGGCACGGTGACGAAATGTACCGAGGAATCCACCAGCAACCAGCGATATTATCGCCAAAACTGCTACTATCCAAGCCATACGGTCTACCTTTCACAACCAACCGCACACTGCACTTTAAATACGTTATCTTGGCACATTGTAGCACAGGTTATGTCTTGAATACAGAGGAAGCGTGTTGCGTGGTATAATTTGGCGCAGAACGTAATCGCAGGACCTGCGTATCACAACGATGCGATACGCCAACACGCAATGATGCACAGCCCACGATGCGCACGGACATCTTTTTACATGTGAGGAGTTGAGCAACAATGCCACGAGTCGCCATCAATGGTTTCGGCCGCATCGGCCGCCAGAGCTTCAAGGCCATGCTGGCCAACTACGGAGACGATCTCGAAATCGTTGCCGTAAATGATCTTTCGAACGTCGCCACATTGGCCCACCTGTTGAAGTACGACTCAAACTATGGTCAATTCAACGGTGATGTGCGGGCCAACGGCAACGTTATTGAGATCACCTACTACGATGACGAAGGCAACGAGCGCCAGATGAATCTTCAGGTGTTGGCAGAGCGCGATCCAGCCCAGTTGCC
>JBILFA010000036.1:0-27916 GCA_044351795.1 Bdellovibrionota bacterium
TCGGCGCATACAGATTTGAACTCATTGAGAATCGAGGGACGCTCCGCAGTACGAAGTATTCCGTGATAGTCGTATGCAACGTGCGCCAACGATGCGGCTACAAGACCGCAGCATACAGCCCTGCTGGAGAGGGCCGTGCTGATCACAACCAGCGCGCCGAGTACGGGGAGCACAAGATACTGTTCAAAGACCGGAGCCAACACGAACGCGAGGGGAACCGAAACCACGAAGATGTAGGCACACGCTCGGCTGTTACGCTTCCAAAGCATTACGACAAGTGATCCAACCCCCAGAAGCATAAGAGCGTACTGATCAGGGCGCGATATCCACGCACGTAAAATATCCAAGCGCTGCTCCCACGTGAATCCTAAAGGGAGTCTCTGCGCTGAACGCCACTCGAAGGTGAGTCGGTGATACTCGAGGTTCTGAAAGAAAAACAAGTTCGGAGATGACACCCAGTAGTACAACGGCAGGGCCAACCCTGCTGCCAACCCCACGAGGAGCGGCCTCCAGCGAGCTGGCGGAAAAGCGATCGCCAGTGCCGGGATGAACGCCAAGTAGAACAGCTTGGTGCTCGTAGCCAAACCGAATAGGAGTCCAGCCCAGAGAGGAGCCAAGCGGTGAGGACTCTGAAAGAGAACGGTCCCACCAAAGAGTAAGACCGCAGGCAAAATGTAGTTAGACGACTCATTTGCTGCCCGCAGCAGCGTGCTGTTCAGCCCGAGAATAAGCACGGCAGCGAGGCTTGTCACAAGTTTCCAGGGGGAAGGACAGCGACGAGCCTGCCACGTGAACAGGCAGGTTAGTGCGAGCCACGACAGCCAACTCACACCCCTTCCGATTGCAAGCAACGAGAGTTTGTCATTCACCAAAGCCGACTGCACAGCGTAGACCCAGGGCAATAACGGCATCTGAAGATATGCAAAATCGGTGTAGAGTGCGGCTCGCCGACGTAGTAGGTCGGCGGCGGCAATGTACATGTTTTCGTTGTGATCAAACCCACTAAAGATGTAGCTGTGTACCGGCCACGCGATTGCAATAACCGCGAGGAGCCAGAGCCACTGCGTGGCGTGGAGACGCATCGAGGTTAGATTGAGATGAAATCGCATCGGAACCGATTGCCCACCGATTGAGAGCTACACTATTTCGTGTGTGAGAAGCTCATCTTTGCATGAAAAACGTGATTGGACGAGGTACTAGCCTATCTCACCCTGCGCTCAAACCTCTACCTCTTTGGTCTCACGCTCAAATAAGCCGGTTTCGCGTGGACGCTCACGTTTAAGGCGCTTCAGGGAAGCGAGAGGGTCGTTAGTTTGGCAGAGTGCCTTACCCACTTTAAACTCGGAAGCGCCTCGAATAGTTAGCCTTAGTTTACACGTTGTGGGGTAACGTCCATAACTCTGAGAGCAGATTCTTCGTCTCGTTTACGGGAGTTTGCTTGTGCGTCGAGTGATGGAGTGATCCTAATTCATACGGTATGCCGGAACAGAACCTTCAGGCACATATACATTCGCAGGTCTCGGTTGAGCCTGTGCAGGCCGACATGGGCGCATTGCAGCGCCCGGAACGAGTTCTGCCGGGGAGCGATGTGCAGGCACAGATTGCGTTAGCTGTAGTTGGCCGAATAGATGAGCGCCATGCGGTCGGTATTCCGGTTTCTCCTCAGGAGATAGTTGCCCAAGAGGTACCAAGGGCAACGTACAGTCCTCGTCTTGCGGTAGAGGCAGAGGTCCTATCCAAGGAGGGGTCTCCCCAGCTCGATGAGCAGGAGGGTGGCGCAGGTCCTTCTACTAATTTCGATCTCGCGAAGAATTTGGGGCAGGAGCGTGATTTTCATTCTACGCAGGCTGGCCGCGAAGTCGCCCAGCGCGAAGCCGTGGTCGAACGTGTCCGGCAAGAACTGTCTCAAAACGTAGAGCAGGTTCGTCTCGATATAAATCACGTTACGCAGGGGCGCACTGCGACTGAGGCGCTGCGAGCGTCTACGCTTGGTGAGGAGGTAACTCAGAATCCATCTTCGGCTATCGCGGCCGCACCTTCAGAGATCGGCAAGATCGGAACCAGCCTTCCACAGGTACGAGAGCAGCTGCTGGAGCGGATAGCACATGTGCAGGAGCAGCTTCACATCTTGAGTGCGTCGAGTGCAACGCGGGTAGAGACACCGACAAATATCCAGGGTCGGGGCGATTTCAGAGGAAATGCCGAATTGCGTCACGATGCGAAGCCGGAAGTTGTCGTAACCAGGGAAGATCGTTCCCAAGATTCGCCGCTCTCGCGAGTAGAGGTGTCGGGAGGCGGGGGGCGCAGCACTGAGCCTGCTTGGCTTCGGCCGACACCGAGGAATGATACAGCACGGGTCATAGACAAGCCCCTGCAGGCACCTGCGGTGGAGCGAGCGAATCGCTCCTTTGATGTAGTTGCGCGATTGGTTAAGACCTGTTCGGATATCCGACTGGTCCAACGTATTCAGGAGAGTGTGGACATCCTGTGTTTCACACTATTCGGTGTTGTTGCGATCGGCGCGCTCGCAGGTGATCGCGCGACACGTTTTACGTATCGTTCGCTACGGCGGATCCTCGCGGAGATGCGCACGCACGCTGTCGATGAGGAGATTACTGTGGAAGACCGTCCCGTTGTCGAGGAGTCTTCCCAGGAGCTGGCTCACGCCCTCGTGGACCTATCTCGGGAGGTCGATCAGATCTCAGCTTCGACAGTTGCCGATGTATGCGGAATTATCGTGCATGCGGAAACAACCGATCCGGTATCGGGAGTCGTAGTAATTGGGGGTACGTTAGGAGAGGCGATAACGGACGAGCGCGGAATATTTATCTTCAAAAATGTCCCGTTTCATACTCCCTATGAGATTACCCCGATGCACTCGAGTTACCGGTTCACTCCCACTCGAATCGTTGGTTCGTGCGTAGAGCTCAACTTTGAGCGCTTTTCTGCTCAAAGACGAACAGGCTGATCTTTTGAGAGGATCTGCGGTCTACGCTGCGGTTGTTGCAGCGCTCGTCGGCAGCGCCCTCTCCAGCGAGTCTGCTGACTCGATGTTCACTCGAGCAAGTGAGGAGTCGATTCGCTTCAGCAACCCGGTCAACACGTTTCCTGCTCCATACTCCCATCCCGCCTGAGGGGCACGTTCCTTGACTGCGTTCTGAACGCATTCGACCCAACGCACTCGCCCACACACCTGGAGCGCAAGATTCTCTCTAATCGTTTCCGGATCATCAGAGCATGTAGCCGTGAAGTTCTGATAAACGGGAAACACCGGCTTTCGAACTGTAATTGAGGCTAGATCGACGCGTAAGCGCTCTTCTGCCGGCTTCATCAAGGTGCAATGGAACGGAGCGCTTACTTGCAGCTCAATGACCTTGGCTGCGCCAAGCTTCGCGACGAATTCCGAGATTCCTGCCGCAGAACCGGCCACGACGATCTGGCCGGGGGCGTTGACGTTTGCGATCTGTGCTATCTCACCGGTTACTTGAGCGAGAGCCGCTTCGACATCAGCTACTTCTTTACCAAGTACGGCGACCATCTTGCCCGTACCGACCGGTACCGCCTCTTGCATGTATCGACCGCGCTTGTTTACCAAGGTGACAGCATCTTCGAAGTCTATCGCTTCGGCTGCCACAAGCGCAGAGTATTCGCCGAGAGAGTGCCCGGCGGCTGCAACGATGCGTTCGGAGGAGGATCGCAGTCGTGCGAGATTGAAACAGATGGTGCTTACGGTCAGGATTGCGGGTTGTGCTATCTCGGTCATGGTCAATTTATCGACCGGTCCTTCGAAGCAGATCTGAGACAGAGAGAAGCCAAGCGCCTTATCGGCGCGATCAAAGAGCTCCTTGGCTAAGGGCTGACGATCAAATAGTTCTCGTCCCATGCCGACTTTTTGAGATCCCTGGCCTGGGAAAAGCGTAAAGATATCAGTCATATAAATCCTGTTTAGTAGGTGTCTTGGTAGGTGTTCAAGACAACTCGTAGCCAAGCCGATAATTCAGGGGCGGAGATATGATGTCAAGAGATGCCCTCGATAAGGAAAATATGACCAATGACGGAGCTCGGAGCCCGTCGGTTTTGGTCGTCGACGACAATCCACTCATTGTGGATGTCGTGACGGGACTTTTGCGTTCACAGAATTATGAAGTGATGTCCTCGTGTAACGGACACGATGCGTGGGAGCTTCTTCGAACGAACCATGTCGATGTCGTTATTTGCGACATCATGATGCCGAAAATGGGTGGCTATGAGTTGTATGAAGTCCTGCGAGGAGATCCTCAGTACACTCACATACCGTTTGTCTTTCTAACGGCACTCGATGATCAAAAGGAGATAGACCACGGTAAGGAGGTGGGAGCCGATGACTACCTGTGTAAGCCGTTTGAACCGGAAGAGCTCCTCGCAGTCGTAAAGGGTAAGTTGGCGCGCTCCAAGGGTTTACGTGAGCAGAGCGAAAAGCGCTTTGACGAGTATCGACGTAAGATCATTCACACACTCTCTCACGAATTTCGAACGCCTTTAGTGGCGGTAAATTCAGGTGTGGAGCTTCTACTCGACTATCAGAATGCATTGGATTCCGACAAGGCTCGACATCTTCTCGACGCAGTGAAGAGAGGAGGGGCGAGGCTAGAAAAGCTCGTTGGTGATTTCATGACCCTCCAGCAGATTGAGGCGGGCATGACGGCTAGACTTTTCGAAGCGCGCGCGACCGAATGCAGCCTCCCGAAAATAGTCGAGGGCTACCTGCGCTTGAGGCAGGATGCCTTCAAGTCCCAAGGCACCGTGCTGGTGTTTGCCGATCATTCAGAGGGCGCACCCGTCCGCATCGTCGAGGCCCACATTGTGGACTGCATAGACCGACTCATCAGTAATGCTGTGAAATTCTCCGGTAAAAATGCATGTGTCGAACTCGAGCTCGAGTTTGATTGCTCTGAGCGATGCGTCCGATTGGCAGTCAAGGACCGGGGTATCGGACTGGACATGAGTAAGCTCAAGGAAGCGATCGATGTTTTCGGCCAGATAAACAGAGAGAAGCTCGAACAGCAGGGGGGCGGTTTGGGGCTTGCAATCGCCTCTAAGTATGCTGCCATTAATCTGGGACGACTCGAGTTCGCACCTCGCGAGGGAGGGGGAACGATAGTAACCCTTGTTCTACCCACGGTCGCCGAATAGACCCCCTTGGCGAGAAGCGCTTCTGCTCGCTTTCCAAATCTTGTCTCTTGAGCCTTCCAACAGTAGAGTTTTCAGGTGGAGTGAAGACACAACGATGTCGAACGGGAATAGAGGACCTATGAAACAATGTCCAGGTATGAGCCGGTGGCCGATGCGACTACTAGTTGTGCTCTTTTTCATTTTCGCTCCGCTAGTCCGGGAAGTGTGTGCCGATGACTCCTCCAGTGCGCTCGCGAAGATGGCCGCACATGTGCACTTCTACACCCTGGACAACGGCATGAGAGTTATCTTGTACAATCGCGGCACCGCTCCTGTTTTCGCAGGCGCGGTGGTGGTGCGCGTCGGGGGCAGTGACGAGGTCATCGGTCAGACCGGTATCTCACATCTCTTCGAGCACATGGCCTTCAAGGGTACGCGAACCGTTGGGACGAAGGATTACGGGAGAGAAAGAGAGCTTCTCGAGCGTCTCGAGATGATCGCTGCGACCTCCAGCGCCGCGCAGGAGCTCTCCGAGGATCAGAAGAAGGTGTGGGAGGAAACGCACGCTCAGCTCAGGTCGATCTGGGTTTCCGACGATTTCACTCGCCGATACGAGCAGCAAGGAGCAGTGGGTCAAAACGCCACCACGGACAAGGAATTCACCAAGTACTTCGTAAATCTGCCGCGATCCGCATTTGAGTTCTGGTGTAAGATGGAGGCCGATCGTCTGCTCAATCCGGTGATGCGACAATTTTACCAGGAGCGAGATGTCGTTCTCGAAGAACGAAGGATGCGATTCGAAGACGATCCGGGGGGAAGGCTGTATGAGCTGCTTCTCGGCGTTGCGTATCAACGGCATCCTTACCGAGCACCGGTTATAGGGTACGAGCAGGATTTGAAAGGTATTACCGCTAATCAGCTAGACTCCTTCAGACGGAGATACTATGTCCCCCGCAACATGGTCATAAGTATAGTTGGTAGAATTGATCCCGAGGCCGATATGAAGGTCATTCGCCAGTACTTTGGAGCGTTGCCTGCGGCCCCTGAAGTTAATCGGAGTATTCTCAAAGAATCGCCTCAGGAGGGAGAGCGCCGAGTTTCAGTGAAGATGCCAGCATCGCCCCAGATCGTCATAGCCTACAGGAAGCCGAACTATCCCGATCCTGATGATGCGCCCATCTCGGTCATGGCCGAGATATTGAGTGGTGGACGTGTCTCTCCCCTTTACACAGAGCTCGTCAAGCGCAGACAACTTACCGCTGATATCAGTCACGAAGAGGGTCCGGGGGTAGCGTATCCAAACCTTCTGATGTTTGATGCCACGGTGAAAGCTCCCCATACTACAGAGGATGTCCTGGCGGCGTTTGATGCGGTGATTGCTCGATTTCGTCGCACAGGAGCAACAGCGGAACAATTAGAGATAGCCAAGCGCTCGATCGGTATGGAGTACTTACAACATCTCCAATCGAATCAATCGTTGGCGCTCGATTTTGCGTCATCTGAATTGGTGTATGGTTCATGGAAGGCCTCGGTGGAATGGTACGATCAGGTGATGAAGGTGACGCTCGACGATATCAAACGAGTAGCTGACAAATATCTTGTGCCCGAGAGTCGTACGATCGGAACTGTCGAGCGTGCAGCGTAGAGGTGGGGAAGTAAGTATGAGAGAGATTCTCAAAGTAATACGCAAGAAGCTCGGCAATCCTTTTCCAAGCGGCCGGTTGGAAGTGCGGCGTGGGGAGTTCGATGCAAGAGTATCTCCCCCTGGAAGGACGAGGTCGCACAATCGGGCTTCCTTTGTGTTCGTTGTCCTCCTTGCTTTGGCTGGGTGTGGCGCTCCCAAGGGCGTGATCGCGCCGCCTCCAATCACCAGAGAGGATGAAGTCGCATCGTTCAAACCTCTACAGCCGGAGCGTTGGGTTCTCCCCAACGGTCTCACGGTGTTCTTCATGAAAGACGAAGAGCTGCCTCTCGTCCGAGGACGATTGTTCATGCGAGGGGGGTCGCTGTGGGCACCTGCGAAGCCGGTCGGCGTCGTCGGAGCCATGGGAGATCTCATGCGGCTCGGAGGCGCGGGAGATCTATCCGCGGATGCGCTCGATCGTGAGTTGGAAAAGCTTGCAGCGGGCATCGGTAGCTCTTTCGGGGCGGAGTCCGGGGGGACGAACTTTGCCTGTTTAGCGTCGGACTTCGAGCGGGTGTTCAAGATATTTGCGGACGTGACACTCAGGCCTCGGTTCGAGAATGAAAAGATCTCGCTTTGGAAGGGGCAGGCTCTCGAGGGGATTCGTCGGCGCAAGGACGATCCCCAGACCGTTGCCTCGATCGCGTTTATGACCCTCATGTACGGAGATACGCCGTATGGACGGATTGTAGACGATGAAGATGTCCTCTCCATGAATCGTCAACAGTTCCTCGGCCTCCACAGAGAATTTGTGCGACCTGATGAGGCTATCTTGGTAATCACAGGTCGCGTGGAGAAGGACATCGTAGCGAAGTTCGTAGAGACGCACTTCGGATCATGGACTCCTCGAGGATCGAAATTACCTCCGCCTCCACCCGTGGGTGCCGATCCCAAACCGGGTATTTACTTCATTGGAATGCCGTTCTCGCAGGCCTCGGTACAAATGGGACAGCTCGGAGTCGCCCGTTTGACTCCTGACTATCCGGCAATTGAGGTCTTCAATGAGATATTCGGCTCCTCCGGGTTCGGCTCGCGCCTCATGAACCGAGTGCGAACGGAGTTGGGGTTGTCATACGGAGTGCACGGAGGAATCTCCCCTGGGGTTGTAAAGGGGGTGAATTACGTGTTTCTACAAACCAAGGTAGCTTCTGTGGTTCCGGCTATCGAGGAATCGCTTGCGGTGCTTCGAACCCTCCAGGAGCAGCACGCTCCTATGAGTGAGATTGAGGAGAAGCAAGCAGCTATCGCGAAATCCTTTGTTTTCAACTTTGATTCGGTAGACGACGTCGCTGTGAGAAGGGCGAAGTTAGAGCTGCTCAAATACCCTCTCGATTACGATGAAACGTATCTTTCGAAGATAAAAGCAGTTGACCCGGAAAAGGTTAGAACTGTGGCTCAAGAGCGTTGGGATCCGAGCAAATTTGTCGTGGTTGTTGTCGGCGATGAATCTGCCTATAGTATCCTAGAAAAAGCGACGCAGGAAAAAGAGAGCCCTTTGCATCGGCTAGAGGTAAAAAAACTGCGTTTTGATCGCAGTCTCGTGATGCAATAAACGCTCCGGCGTCATCTTAATGAGGTTGTCTGAGCTTCTGCCGCATTGATTTAACTGAGGAACCTGAGTGTTGAACGTGTCAAAACAGCCGCAACCCACCACAAGCCTCCCGGGGCGTAGTGTTCGAGGGGTTAGGAGGGTTGGCTTGCTCATGTGCGGTTTTGTGCTCGGGGCGTGCAGCTCTCAACCAGTCGCAGGCCCTGATAAGATGTTCGCAGGTGAGGGGATTGGAGCGCTCGAGGGCGCTGGTGCAGGGGCAGTCACAGGGGCGCAGGTTTCTGCTGGAGCTGGCCCGGGGGCTGCAGTAGGGGCAGGGCTTGGAGCTGTTTTGGGAGCTATCCACGGGTTAGCCAAGGATCAAAGTGAAGAGGCCCAACTTCGGACTGCTGCTCGACTGAAAGAGGAGAAATCCAGGGCTTTAGCTCAGGAGATTCTGTCAGAGCAATACAAGCGTCGAATGGAGCTGCATCCAACACGAGAGATATTCCCCGCTGACCTCTTCTTCAATGGAGACTCGGCCAGTATGTGCCCTTCAGGTGTGAATGTGGTGCGCGAGTTGGCCAGAATGAATGCGATGCGGCTTCCGTACTCCCGTTTGGTAGTCGCAGTGTATGCTAAATCAGCGGGGCCTGAATCTTCTTACGCGCAGCATCTAACGGAGAGACGTTCGCGGGAGTTTGTGAATCAACTTGTGAGAGCCGGAGTCCAGCCTCGTCGATTAGAAACCAGGGCGGTTGTGATGAATGCTCCTATCTTGATCGATCCGCTCGATGATCCGACCCGATACAACCAAGCAATAGAGATTATCCCCATAGATCGGTGAAAGTGTATGAAAGCCAAAAAAGAAACAAAGACCAAAGAGATGGAAGAAACTGCTCGCGATGGAAAAGAGACGGTTCAGATCACTAGTAAGGCGGAACTGAAAACGTTTATCTCAAGTGTAAGAGATAAGCTTTTGAAGGAACAGGCTGCGCCAATCTTTGCGATGGCAGCTATGCAGCAAGTTATGAGCCTCGACTCGATATACGATCTCATGGACAGTCACAATAAAGAGATTCTTCAGGAGATATGGGTCAAGCTTTCGCAGTCGGGCTTCCACCTGCGTAAGCCGCCCCTTCTGTTTGGTGAGGCAGAGGCTTAAGAGGGCACATCGCGGGTTCGAGGTTCGATAGGATGACTTCGTGTTCCTAGTGAGGCGACCGCAAAATGTCACTCAACAAGGTCGGTCTCCGCACTAGGGTATGCTTGTGTTCGCCGTTCCGGGCGGTAAAACCAGCAGCTCTCATGCGGCGATGTACATGATTGTGTGAAAAACGTATTGGACCCCGCGCGAGTGGCCCGAACCCTTCCGCTTGTATCTTTAGCCGGTATCGTTGCCGTATCGGCGTATTTTTCCCTGTATCTGTTTCAAATGGGGTGTTTCGCCGACGATCCGGGTGTCGGTTGGCATCTGAAAACCGGAGAGCTCATATGGAACTCTCGTGCGATCCCGCGCGTGGATCCTTTCCTGGCCACGGAGCGTCGCGCATGGATAGCTGACCAATGGCTATCGGATCTTCTCCTCTTTGTGCTCTATGAAGCGGGAGGATGGGCTCTTCTGTATGTAACCTTGGCCGCCGTCTGGATCGTGACCTTCTTCGGTGTCCTGTTTCCTGCCATACGTGTTCAGGTGGGTAGTGCTGTTGGTAGCCTCATAGTTACTTTAGCGGCGTTTAAGGCTGCGCAGGTACACTTCATTCTACGACCTGTTGTTTTCAGCATCTGCTGTTTCGTGTGCGCGTTTGTCGTAGCGCGCGATCTTAGTCGAAGAGATTCGATTCCTGCCCATACGCTGTTGCTCCGTGGAGCCTCTTTGATCGCTCTCTTCGTTGTGTGGAGCAACCTGCATCCGGCCTTTGTTTTGGGATTGTTCGTCGTGCTAATCGTTCCGCTGGTTCGATTTCTCCATGGGGTTGGGCGTTCACAGGATCTCGCGAGCGTCTCTGTGGTGGCCGTGCTGTGTGTCGTGGCAACGTGCTTGAATCCATATGGTTTAGGCCTTCATGAGAGCATCGTATCCCTCGGTCGAAGCGCCTATTTTCTGAACCTAAATAGCGAATGGCTTCCTCCCAGCCTCGGCAGCTTCGAGGGGGCAACCCTTGTCGGGATGGTCACAGTGCCCCTAATCGCAGGAATTGCATCGCCTTCTTTTCGGAAAAAAGTGGGTTGGTTCGATATTATAGCGACTGGATTGCTCGCCTTTGAGGCGTTCGGCTCGGTGCGGTTCATACCCTTTGCCGTGGTCGCTGGCGCATTTCCCCTCGCGGCCGCGTTGACCACTCTAGCAGGTTTGCAAAAGGTTTCTGTTCTGCGCCTCAGTGCCAGGTGTGTGCAAGCAGTAGAGCGACATGAGGCGAGGGGGGCTCGCGTTGAGGTCGTCGCCTTGCTGTGCGCCGTAGCCGGGATTCTCTGGAGCGGATTTATGCCGTTACCGCAGGCGTTGGGGCCGCAAGGAGATCGCTATCCCCGGGAGCTTCTCGAAGCTATTCGCACCGACGCCCCGGAGGGCATTGTGCTGGCGTCGCCTGATTGGGGCGGTTTCATAACGGCTAATCTCTACCCGGCCTTTAAGGCTGTTATCGACGACCGCAACACCCTGATTGGAGAGGATCTCTACCGGCAGTACTTCCTGAGTCTCGATTCCCCCCAGGTTCTGTCTGCTCTGGTAGGTCGCTTCGGCGTTACACACATCATCCTGCCGCGAGGGAGTACGTTGGGACGAGAGCTGGCGTCTGAGAGACGATGGCCTATACTGCTTGATGATGGTAAGAGCTTGGTAGTACGGGTGGTGCGACAGTAACGTCGCGAGAGTAAAGGTGATGGCTGAAGAAGTGCGGCTGAAAAGACTCCGCTTGTTTGTTATCGTGCTGGGATTGGCAGGCTTCGCGATCTCCTTCGAGGCTCTGCGGCAACATATCCTGCACACGCATGGATTGGCGAATGGCGGTAGCTTTTGCGATATCTCTGAGTACGTGAGTTGCAACGCCGTCAACGCAAGCGAGTGGTCAACATTCTTGGGCGTTCCGATCGCATCATATGGTATCTTCTTCTATTTGTCCCTGATCGGCCTGAGTCTACTATCGGGTCAAAGGAAGCCTGTCTCGTATCGAGCCATGGCGAGCCTTTTTCTGCTCGGCGGAGCGGTTTCTGTGGTGTTTTCGCTCCTCCTGTTTCTTCTCTCTCTGTTCGTGATCAGAGCGCTCTGTATTCTCTGTATCGGCTTGTATGTGGTCAACGTGCTCTTGCTGATGTCGACGTGGCTTCTTGCTTTCAGGGGCGATTTTGTCGGAGGCCTTGTTGAGGGAGTCCGTAATATCGTCACATTCTTGCGTACGGTTTCGGCTCCAAAAGATCCTCACATTGGAAATGGCGCGCGATTCTCGTTGGTCTCGTTGGTACTGCTTGCTGCCTGTTCATGGGCAGTCGGGCCATTAATGCTTAAGCTATTCAATGCCAAGCTTGAGCCCGGAACAGAGATCACGCACGAATCTTTTCTCGCCTGGAAGAGGGCTCCGGCGGTAACGATTCCGTTGTCGCTTGATGGAGGCATGTCAGGTGATCATGCAAAGGGTGACCCAGGCGCGCCGATTAAGATCGTGGAGTTTGCTGATTTCGAGTGCCCCGGCTGCCGACGAATGTATTTCAATCTGATCGAACTGTTGCAGGATTACCCAGGCAAGTATCAGCTCGTCTTCAGAAACTATCCACTGGACCATCGCTGCAATCCAGGCATCAAGCAGGAGTTCCACAAACATGCGTGTGCAGCCGCGTTGTTTTCGCGCTGTGCTGGCGAGCAGGGGAGATTCTGGGAAGCCCTGGACTGGCTCTTCTCTCTCCCTGAGCTGGAGGGATACCTATCGCCCGCAGAGCTCAGACAAACGATGCTGACGAGGGGAGCACAGGGTTTAGAGTTGGATCCCGAGGGACTTGCGGAATGTATGGACTCCCCCCGCCAGGTAAAGAAGATTCAAGATGATATTGCAGTAGCGGATAAGCTCGGTTTGGAGTCGACACCAGCCTTTTGGATAAATGGCAAGCGATTCCCAAAACCTACAGTGGAAGGATTGAAGATGGTGTTCTCTTCGATTCTTGGGGCTGAGTAGAGGTGCGCTTCTTCGAGGAGGCGTTTGCGTGATCACAATCGTCGGTATCCTCAATTGTACTCCGGATAGCTTTTCTGACGGCGATCCCGATGCAACCGATATAAACCTTTACGATAAGGCTCTGCGCCTGATAGACGAGGGGGCAGATGTTATCGATATTGGCGGCGACTCGACGAGGCCGGGGTCTGTGTGCGTCGATCTCGAAGAGGAGTGGCAACGAATCGGAAAGCTTATCGAGCGGCTCGCTGCGCGAATTCCTGTTTGCATAGATACTCACAAGGTTGAAATAGCCCGACGAGCTCTGATGTGCGGCGCACGCTTCATCAACGATGTTGCTGGCGGGACGGATCCTGCTTTGATAAATCTCGTAGCCGCGTCAAACGCGCAGTACATCTTCATGTACAGTGCGAGCTCTGTTCCACATATTTTCGTCGAAGGACCGTCGAAAGATGAGGTCATGAATACTCTCAATTCGTGGATGAGAGAGCGCATCGAAGCGCTTAATGCCGTTGGGATACCGTCTGAGCGCCTCATCGCTGATACCGGAATGGGCGCGTTTGTCAGTCGTGATCCTGAGGTGTCATTTGAAATCTTCAAGCGCTACGGCGAACTGGAGCCTCCTTGCGGTGGATTGATGCTTGGCTGTTCCAGGAAGGGATTCCTCAAGAGGGAGGGCGAACGGAAGCCTAGCGACAGAGATGCGCTCTCGAGTTTGTACGGAATCCTTGCGGCCTCCAAACTAACAGACGAAGTTCCGTTTTATATACGTGTTCACAACGTAGCGCTGCAGCGCGCATGTGTAGATGCATGGAAGGGGTCGGCGTATGAGTAGATTTACCGTGCTCGTCCACATCGTCACCTGGAACAGTGAGGATTCTATCGCTCGCTGCATGCAGTCGATTGGAGAGCAAGACGACTTCGTGCTCGGGGAGTCGTTAGTGCTTCGTGTAACCGATAACTGCTCGAGTGACTCCACGCTAGAGAGGGTGCGTGCGCTCGAAGGCGCAGGGATAGAGGTGTGTGCGAACGAGGCGAATATCGGTTTCTGCGGGGCGCACAATCAAGGTGTCCGGCGTCTTCTGGACGGTGCATTCGATGCGCTACTCATACTGAATCCTGATGTGCGATTAGCTCGTGACACGTTGCAATTAATGGTCAGAGCTTTGATGAGTAGGGACGATGTCGGCATGGTTACGCCGAAGCTCCTGCGTGCGAACACCGATCTTTCGGCCGTCGTTCCTCCGGTACTCGATGCAGCGGGCATGACACTGACGAGCTCCTTACGGCACTTTGATCGTGGTTCGGGTGAGTTGGACCAGGGGCTCTTCGAACAGGCAGAGGATGTTTTCGGCGGAACCGGCGCCTGTCTCCTGATCTCACGACCTTGTATCGAGAGCCTCCTGATCTCTCCAACGGTATCTGAAGAAGCCGTGACGCGAATCTATCCGCAGCTGGCTCTCGGATCGTCTGAGCGCCCGAAGCTCTTTGATGAAGCCTTTTTTGCTTACCGCGAAGATGCGGATCTCTCATGGAGGGCGCAGCTTCTAGGGTGGAGATGTCGATATGAGCCGCGCGCAGTTGGGTATCATGTGCGTGTAGTCGTCCCTGAGCGACGTTCGCAGCTCCCGCCTGCATTGAACCGCTACAGTGTTCGCAACCGCTTCCTGATGCAGGTACACAACTGGCGGACTTCTCGAGGAATATGGTCGTTCGTGAACGGCATACTTTTCCGCAATGCAGTGGTCATTCTAGGAGTAATGCTTCGTGAGCGCTCGTCAGTGGGGGCGCTGGTTGAGGTGATACGACTTCTCCCTCGGGCCTTTATGATCAGAAGAGATATCTCGAATAGGATGCCGCGTAGAAGATGACTACGCGACCGCTCGGTCTACGTTTAGCCGTTAACACAGGTGGTCTGTGCTATTTGACGGACAACGAACCTCTCAAAGCCTCGTGCCTCCAAGCTACGCTCTAGCTCTGCAATTGTTTTGTCTAGTTGTGGATGTTTGAAGGCCGGAGCTATTTCGGCCATAGGGGTCAGAACGAAATCGCGAACGGCTATCTCCGGGTGAGGGAGAGAGAGTGCTTTCGTTTGCTCGGTAAGGGAACCAACGAACAGGAGGTCGAGGTCGATTTCTCGGGGCGCCCAGCGCGGCGCGCAGCTTCGATCTCGGCCGAGTTGACGCTCTACTTCGAGAAGTACCTCTAAGATCCTTGCAGGAGGAAGAGGGGTCGAAAATCGCAACACTGCATTGATGTAGTTCGATTGCGATTTTCCGTCTAACGTGAGGGCCAGGGTTTCGTAAAAGCTCGATCGAGCGGCGATAGCTCCCAACTCTCGTTCAAGGAGCGGAATCGCTTGTTCGAGGGTGACGATGGGGGAACCGACGTTGGCTCCATATCCAACAAACGTATCAAGTGGGTGCGTACTCATAGATCTCCGTTTCAATTGATATCTTATCGTGGGCAGGAGGGCGAGTACAGTATTCCGGCCTATTTAGCCCAGGTCGCTGTCAGACCGGTCAGAGTCTTTTACAATATCAAGTTGTCGAGCTAGGCTAAGAGCGCGTGATGACGTGCATGATGTCTTGAGGTTGGTCGGAGCCCCAATAGCCTGTGGCACCCGTTGATCTCGAAAGATAAAGTCGTTTCGTCACGAACCGTTAGCAGAGGATTACGTATGAAAGAGCTTGTCGCTCGAGAGATGGCACGCAGGGTAAAGGATGGGGACATCATCGGTGTCGGCACCGGTAGTACGGTCGACCTCGCCTTGGACGAAATCGGTAAGCGCATAGCGGATGAAAGGCTCTCTGTGCATGTCGTTCCAAGTTCGTATCAGAGTGCATGGCGTTGTCAGGAGCTGGGTCTCAAGGTTTTGTATCCAGGATATCGGGGACACCTTTCCTGGGGGTTTGATGGGGCCGACCAGGTGACCCGCGAACGGTGGGCCATCAAAGGGAAAGGGGGAGCGCTCCTTCAGGAGAAGATCCTCGCCAAGCGGTGTCGGCAGTTCGTGCTCATTGTCGATGAAAGTAAGGTTGTGGAGAAACTTGGCCTAGGTTGTCCGGTGCCCGTCGAAGTGATTCCAGAGGGGGTGACGTTGGTCGAAGAGGGGTTGAAACGGATCGGTGCTACCGACCTGACTCTTCGCAGCGGTAGCGGCAAACACGGACCGATCATCACGGAGAGGGGAAATCTTATCATCGATGCTCTGTTCCCGACGGTACATGTTGCCTTAGAGCGTGAGATCAAGGAGCTGGTGGGGGTAGTTGATAGCGGGCTTTTCATCGGTTACGTTTCAGAAGTGGTCGTAGCTTCGTCGACCGGCATCTCATCTCTGTAGCTTGATCGTGTGCGCATCGTACCTGAATTACCTCGATGAAAGGGTGGTGATCTCTCTATGAAATCTCAGCGATTGGTTTTGGATGTAGGGCAATGCGGGGCGGACCATGCGGCGATACGGGCGCTCTGTGAAGGTATTGGCGCGCAGGTCGAGCGCGCGCATACGGGCAAGGAAGCTCTCTCGCGAATTGCAGCAGGCGGTATTAGCCTGGTGTTGGTGAATCGAATACTGGATGCGGATGGTTCGGATGGCACCGCGCTAATCGCTGAGATAACGGCTCAAGCTGCGGGGTCTCTCTCAGTCATGTTGGTTTCGAATTACCCGCAGTTTCAGCAAGAGGCGGTTCGTCACGGTGCGGTTCCCGGTTTCGGTAAATCGAGGCTGCACTCTCCGGAGACCAGAAAGCTGTTGGAGACCCTCCTGTCATAAACCCTGCACGAGTGATTTTTGAAAAAATCACTCGCAATAGCAGGGCGAGCGCAATCTTGGCTTGCCCAAGTTGCGCCGTAAAAGACAAAAAACACACGGTCTGCAGGAAGGGGCTATCTAGACGTTGATAAACGTAGGACTATTGACGTGTGAGTCGACTTTTAGACAAACAGGAACGCAAATCACTGGAGCAAGAGCTGCGCTTGAGCGCAATATGCGCTTTTCAGATAGAATAAAGTGCATTGTGTTGCTCAACGCAGGCACGTCACCAGAGAGCATAGCAGAGTATCTGTTTTTAAGCCGAAACACCGTCGGCAACTAAACCCAGACTCAGGCTTCATCACAGCGAACAGTGATGATTGAAGTCCGGCGCGGCTACTTCCTACCAGGAGATTTCAACCTTCACTCCGAGACTGTTACGGCCGTTAAGCCATGGCCTGATCCTCACATCTGATTTCTGACCGGCACCTGAAGGTTGGGGAGGGCCCTCGCCGACGAGATTCGCCAGAAACAAGGCTGCCTCATCAATAGAATCGCGCCTCTGTTGCCCCTGGGCAACCTCTAGCCACGTTCTGTCCACATCTGAATGGCTAGTGTGGACCACCAAGGTGCTATCTGAGGAGTCTACCAGCAGGCTCTTTTCAGAATCTGCTGAGGCCAAGTTCACGACCATAAATGCCGTTAACACGCCGAGCACGATCTTTAGCATAAGGGCCAGTTCGGCCCTTATGGTCGATTTTTTGAGATCTGGGAGCTAATAAACGACTTTTGTCCCGTCAGGTAGTTGCGTTCCAAGGGTCTGAATTACAGGGCATTTATCTCGAGTTCTTTAGGATCTGGTCGGTGATATCCACGGACTCTGACCCAAACAGCACCGGGCCTCGAAATCGCTCGCTCTTCTCGAATACGAGGTCGTAGTCATTACTCTTGGCATATGCCTCGATTCGTGTGAGCACCTTGTCGGTCAACTCCTTGTTGACCTTCATGTACTTCTTTTCGAGGTCGGCTTTGGCATCTCCCCGCATACGCTCAAAGTCCCGCGCTTGGTTACGGAAGGACTCAGCCTCCTTCGACTCGGCAGAGACCTTCGCATTTTCTAGTTTGGTCTTAAGAGCTTGCAGATCCTTGGCTTTGCTCTCCAACTTCTTTTTGGTCTCTTCGGACAGAGTGTCGAGTTCCTTCTTCTTAGCGACGGCTTCCGGAGAGTCATTGAGGATCTTGGACACATCGACGGTAGCGATTCGAACGTCCGCCTGAACCGCTGCGCAGAACACAAATGGAACAAGGGAGAGAAGAAGGTGTTTTACTCGCATGGGAAACCTCACATTAAGACCAGAGGATGATAGTAGGGTTTCTCGGGAGAAGGCAAGACACCCCAACTGGTGAAAATCGGGGCACTTCACATTTTTTGGTAGCTATCAGCTCCGTTCCCGATGCGGCTACCGGGCAAACTCGGGCTAGACCTCTACGGGAATTCCGCCCGGGATAGTCGGAAGCTTTTGATTCAGGATATCAACGACCCCCCTGAATATGCGTCGCGCTTCAAAGGTTAAAGAACCTTCGTTCCCACAATCAGCATAGAGTGCGACCGGCGTTTCGTGATCGGCATCGACAGGGGAGAGAGCAAACGCTTTCGAGCCCCATGGCGACGCTTCGCCACTCTTGTTACCGAAAGACTGAACCTTCGAAAAGCATTGGGCTAGCGGAGAGAGGGGATCGTTGAGTGTGAGAACCTGGCCGCACGTAATGCTTGGGCCGCGAGCTGCTACAACGACGGCGCTCTTTCTATCTTTAGAGACAACGATCAGAGCCGATTTCTCAAAGGGACCGCTGTCGGTAAGGATCGACAAAATATCGCGCAAAAGGTCCTCGCTCGACTTAGCTTGGTCCAGCTGATTGGTCAGATTCGATATGAATGCATTGCCAGCGGAAGTTCGCAGCGGAGGCGGTGCCACGAGAGGCATCGGTTTTTCCACCCGGGCCGTTGATTTTGAGGGGGCATCGGATCTGATGTTATACGAATCCGCGAGCGTTTTGGAGCTTAGAGCCCCGCCGTTCGGAGCCGGTGAACCCGGAGCTTTCTGCACGCTAGTCTCAGGGTCGAGTAGGGAGAGAAGGTCGTTCTCGAGCACGGGCCCTGTCGTCGCAGGAGGATTAACATCGGCGGTCTGAATCACGAAATCGGAATCTTCCGCTGTGCTCGTAAAATGTGTCGGAGCAAGGTCCTCGACGGAGATCCTATCCTGCGTCAGCTTGTCTTGAAACAGGTACTCCGAAGCCCTCTCGTACAAACGCATGTATTGCGAGTCTGATAAGGAAAGAAACCGTAATGCACTCTTGGGCGGAAGTTGTTTCCCAGGCGCGAGCTTCTCCCATTTACTTTGGTCGAATGCATCCACCATCTCTGCAGCGGCAAAGCAGATAGGTTTCATCGGTGTGCGGTCGGGGCTCTTCGGCTTTCCCTCACGGTGTATGGCGAAGAGTAAGGAATCCGGAACACCGTGCTTTTGCAGGTACGTGAGGCCCATCGTTTCGACGTTAAAGCGATGATCCTGAGCGAGTCTACACATGACTGTGGCTGGATTATTCGACTCGTAAAGCTGGACGTATGTTGGGCCAAGATGTGCCGTTGCGAGAAGCTCTCCCATGAAGATGAAGAGCCCGGCAGTGTGGCAATCCTCGGAGAGCGTCTTTGCAATTACCTCGGCGAGCATACGGGCTAAGATTCCGGCTCGACGTGACCTGCTGCGGTGCTTCTCGAAGATCCGAGATACGTCAGGATCGGAAAAGGCAGGCCGGTCAGTGAGAGCCTTTAACACGTTCAGCATCTCATCTTCGCCAAGGCGAATTACCGCTCCAGAGGCAGTTGTGACTTGTGGGCGGCCTGCCGAAAAGAAGGCTCCGTTGGCTAGTTTCAAGAGCTCCAGAACCAGTATCGGATCTTGTAGGGCACACAAAGAAAAATCGTCTACTTTTGTCGTTGTCTTGCTAGCGAGGTTGGTTGCTTGGGATAGGATTGCCGCATGGATCGGAAACGATCGCTGGAAGGGGCCCAACGGCCTTTGTTTTTCATTGTTTTCAGCGCTCGTTGTTCCTTGCTTCAGTCCCGCATCTGTTGGTGGTCGCTGGCTGATTGACATCGTCTAGATTCTCTTGGATAGCTAGCCCGTTTCTTATCCCTATGCGTCTGTTACAAGCGCACTACTTACGGTATCGTCCCCTGCTGGCGATCACTTGAGGTGCTGAAGAGTCGTCGTCTAATGACCTGATTTTCCTATAGTATGAAGAACCGTATCGAAAGAGATTCCATGGGGGAGATGGAGGTGCCGGAGCACGCGCTCTGGGGGGCCTCTACCCAGCGCGCAGTGTTGAATTTCCCGGTCAGCGCGCTCCGCTTTTCGGAGCGCTTCATTTCGGCCTTGGGCATGATTAAAGTTGCCGCTGCTCACACGAACCGCGTTCTCGGACTTTTGGACTCGGAGCGAGCAGACGCGATCATCAGAGCAGGACTAGAGGTTGTCTCCGGCAGTTTGTATCCTCACTTTGTCGTAGATGTTTTTCAAACGGGTTCAGGTACCTCGACTAACATGAATGCCAATGAGGTAATCGCCAACCGTGCTCTGGAGATGCTCGGGAAGGATCGAGGAGAACGGGGCTTCATTCATCCCAATGATCACGTCAACATGTGTCAATCCTCCAACGACGTGTTTCCAACTGCTATTCACGTATCTGCGTACGAAGGGATTAAACATGCGCTGCTTCCGGCGCTCGAGGAGTTACGGGCTTCGTTGGAGGGGAAGGCCGGAGAGTTCAATACGGTCATCAAGGCTGGGCGAACACATTTGCAGGATGCAACCCCTGTCACATTGGGGCAGGAGTTTGCAGGATACTCAGCGCAGATCGAACATGGAATGCGGCGGCTCGAGCTCTCCGCTTCAGGATTGTGTCGGGTGGCTCTCGGCGGAACAGCCGTAGGTACAGGCCTGAACGCTCATCCTGAGTTCGCCACGCGAGCCATCGCCAAACTCTCGGAGTTGGCGGGCTCTCCCTATACTGAAGCCGAGAACCATTTTGAAGCACAATCCAGCCTTGATGCTGCCTTGGATGTGAGCGGACAGTTGCGAAATAGTGCGGTTGCGTTGCTCAAGATCGTGAACGACATACGCTGGCTCGCTTCTGGGCCGCGTTGCGGCCTCGGCGAGATATCTCTACCGGAGACTCAGCCGGGCTCGAGTATCATGCCCGCAAAGGTAAATCCTGTTATCTGCGAATCCACGATGATGACGTGCGTTCACGTTATTGGTAGTGACACGGTAGTGGCGCACTGTGGGCAGCACGGAAACTTTGAACTCAACACGATGATGCCCGTGCTCGCTTACAATCTCTTGGCGTCGATTGATCTCCTCGCGAATGCAATACGGAATTTCTCTCAACGATGCGTTGCAGGAATCACGGCCAACGAAGCTCACTGCCGCGAACTGGCAGAGAAGAGTTTGGCAACGGTCACCGCACTTGCTCCCGCAATTGGATACGATACGGCAGCCCAGCTTGCAAAGCGGGCACTTCAAGAGAATCGTACTGTCAGGCAAGTGGCCGAAGAGATGAACGTGCTACCTAAGCAGGAGTTGGCTCGGCTACTCGATCTTGTTGCCATGACCAAGCCCGGGCTGTGAGGGTCCTCTGTAACTTCACTCCTGCCTCGATCCGGAAAACTTTTACTCGTCCGCACTAAAATCTAAAGAACTTTTTGGAAGCTACCGAACATCCAAATAGTAATGGCTCAATTAAGGGCCCCCAAGAGTCGAGTTGAATGGCGTCTTTTTTCAGTATTTTCGAAGCGTTAGTAGCAGCCCTCTTGGGCTTGCGCCCAGCCCCCGTACCCGTACGCAGGAGACGCTCTCGCTAGTCGCTTCTTCAAGTGGCTGAAATAAGGTGATATGCGCCCGGCCGTTGTGCATCCTTAAGCACTATGGTCTCATAAATGTATGAAACCGAAATCGGTAGGCTCATCCTCCTCTTCATCAGAGATCACAGCTTTTGCGGGGTGTACCAGGCTCTTGGAGCACTATCGCCAAACGGGGCTGGCGCTGCTCAACTACGAAGGTCGCATGTATGGGGCTCTTGTTCACCCGAGGGGACACAGTAGAGAGTTCTCCCACGGAGTTGTGTTCGTGCCGGTGGAGGTCTTGGAGTCGTACCTTGATGACCTCTTGGACCTCGGTGTGAGCGATGAGAGCCTTTTCATAAAGAAACCACGACCGTCTACACGGGCTTTGGTGCTTCTCTGTACCGCCTTCGCGACCTTCCTTGGAGCCGTCTACTCAATCGCTGTTGGGCCTTTTGAGGTGCCGATACCTGCCCTCTTGTTGGTTACTTTCCTCGCGGGGATCGGAAGCGCCTTTTACTTTGTTCCGCGCACGAAGATACTTCGGCGATTTGGTTTCGCAACGATCGTATCCAGAGAGATCTCTGCTCGTCGGGGCGATGACAAAACTGACTTAGGTGGGTTTGCGACTCGACTACTCATTCGTGATCTGTGGCATGGACGCGAGGGTGGGAGGGTTTCTCGTCTTCCTCCGCACCCTGCCCGTATAGCCGTTCGGTACTATCACTGAGGTGTTCTACGTACGAGCCTAAGCGTGAACAACTTGTTTCGAGAAATACCACGGAGCAACTTTCCTGGTGCCTCTTCTCGGCATAGTTCTGATCTTCTCAGCGATCTTGGGTGCATCGAGGTCGAGCTGCTCGCACACCCAGGCAAACGAAAACTGCTGAGTCGTTTCGTTGTCCACCCCTCCGAATAACCACTGATCGGCTTCTTCGATCTCTCGCGGATCGTTGCCGACGTAATCGAGAATCGCTCGCTCCAAGATCGCCAACAGGAGTCTCCGCTCGGGGCTGCCTGTCATGTTAGGTAGTCCAATGACCTGATAATAATCTTTGTCGATTCCGTTGAAAAAACTCCCTGAGCAATTCTCCATGCGAATCTCCTCCTCCTTCGCAGTACGTTCCTCGAAAACCGATTGATACCTAGTTGTGATTCTCTGTGCTTCGCATTTTTCTTGCTCATTCAGCGCAGAGGCCGTTATACCTTGTTCAATCTTCGCATTACGTTCCTAAGACGAGACTGTATCCCGAGTATTCATACCATGTGTGTTAAATTTCTCCCCGGTTGGTTGTTTTTTGCGCCCCTCTTGTTGTTTGTGTGCAACAGAGCGGCAAGGGCGGAGTTCGCTTGTCAGTCCGATGTTTCATATAAGTGGGTTCGAACCGAAAAAAATGAAACAGGCGGAGCGCTGGCCCCTACAGGGGTAGCCGCAAAGGAGACCGCACGTGGGGCTGTTTCGGGAGGGCAGGCAGAACCGCTCATAGTACGCTTTTTGGCGACCGAGAGGTTAGGAAAGGACGAGGCAGAGGCCAAACGCGCCCTCGAGGCTGAGATCAGCCGGCAGAAGGTAAGACTCTCCGAGCTCTGTGTGCGGGAGCATGAGACCTTTGGAGCGTGCGTGGCTACAAAGCTCTCGACGAGGGCTTCTGTCTTGAATTCATTGAGTTTTTCTGCTCGTGCAGAGCTTGAGAAGGCCCTCACGGCGGAGTGCCAAGGGCAACAGGGTCGGTGTCTCGGTGTCCAAGTTTCAGAGGTGGTCTGCCGTGAGCTGATCAGTGTACAGCCAACGGCTGCGCCCGAAGCTAAGAAACCAGAAGCTAAGAAGAAATGAGCTCCTACGACAACCCTATGAGGTTAGCTAACTGACACTCAACCGATACTTGATTCATACGGGTTCAGTGGTTAACCTTAGGGGTTGTATATTTACAAACGGAGGAATTTTTTTGAAGCCATTTTCCAAGCCCGGTTTCCGAGGAGGGCGCTTTAATCGCCCGACAGCCCCACCTGATACCCATCGAATCAACGAATTCATCATAGCGCGGGAAGTTCGAGTCATTTCTCCGACAGGCGACCAGTTAGGCGTTTTGCCGCTCAAAGATGCGATCCAGCGAGCCCAGGAGTTCGAGCTTGATCTCGTAGAAGTTTCCCCTACTGCAAAGCCTCCGGTATGTAAGATCCTTGATTACGGAAAGTTCAAGTATCGCGAGCAGAAGAAAGAAGCCGAAGCTAAGAAGAACAGGAGCGAAACCACGCTCAAGGAGCTGCGCCTCCGCTATCGGACTGACGTCGGGGACCTGGAGGTTAAGCTCAAGCAAGCGCGTGATTTCCTGGCTGAGGGAGACAAGGTCAAGTTCGTCATGCGCTTCAAAGGTCGAGAGGCGATGTACCTCGATCTCGGAAGAGAGAAGTTGGAGCAGATAATCCAACGGCTGGCGGATGTTGCTGTAGTTGATGAGCGATCGCCGATGGCTGGTCGTCAAATTCATATTACCTTTGCCCCAGCGAAATGAACGCATTCGACAACACTCCGGTAGCGGCGCCCTTTCGAGGGCACACCTGCCGTGAGTTGTACAAAGCAATATTCGAGGCAGATGCCCCTGAGCAGGTGGTTCGACAGCTCCCTGCGCAGAGCCTTTTCATGGTTATAAAGCATCAGGGGCTCGCCGCGTCAGCCGATCTGATCTGCATGGCTTCGCTCGAGCAGTGCCGTTTACTGTCGGATTTCGATCTTTGGCAAGGCGACACGCTCAATGAAGAGGTTTTGTGGGAGTGGCTCGCGCTCACTGACGAGACCGATTCTCTCGAAATACTGCAGAAAGTCGTAAAATTTATAGACCTCAAACTTTTAGCTATATTGATCGCCAAGTATGTCGAGACCAAAGTGTTCGATGATGCTGCCGATCAGCCCCCTGGGGAGGGGTTTCACACTCCGGACAAGGGATTTACTTGGATCGGTATCAAGACCGACACGCCGGAGCAGCATTTTTTTCTGGCTCGATTGCTCGCATTGATATTCGAATCTAGTGCGGAGCTTTTCTATCAACTTCTTGCTACCTCTTCAGTGGCAACAATTTCGATGCTCCAAGAGGAGTCGTACCAGGAGCGCATGAAGCGCCTCGCAGCAGAAGGTGTGCCGGAAGCAGAGGCGACTGCCTTGATGCACGCTCCGTTTTCTCTGTCGGAGGCTCGCGCAGATCTCGAGGCTAGTAATCAAAGGATCATAATAGAAGATATCAGAAGCATTGAGCCGCTCGTATACGAGGCGCGCTCCACGCGCTACTTCGCTGAGCTCATGCGCCGAGTAACCGACCACGAAGAGGTCGAGTTGGAGTTTTCCTACATCATGAATGCGGCCGTTGTTCGTTGGGGCATCCACTTCTCCGACCAGGAGAGTGTTCTGCTTTTGGCGGAGAAGGTGAAGGGAGCTATCAATATCGCTTTAGAGCGCGTGGTTCTTGACGGTGCCTTTACGGTTTTAGATGCCTATCGAAGCCTCGGTTTGACAAAGCTGCATCGTCTCGGGCTGACGGAGCTCACGGCGTTGCGGCGTAAGGCGCTACGTATTCCCAAAGATGCTGCCCAAAAGCTAGCGGAGGAGGACAAGGTCCTCTTCTGTACTCTTGCCTGCGCTTTGGAGCCTTTTCCCGAGATGCCTCTGTTCCTGTCGGATGATGGGTCTGTTGCCAGTGAGGGCGGGGCCCTGACAAGTGGACAACGACCGATTGAGAGTGTTCAGGCACTCACCACCGTACACCGCTTGCTCGATAAGATCGCGGAAGGTACCCCTGTAAATCCGGTTGCTTAGGGCTTTAAGGCCGCTACGTGGGCCTACAACTCTGAGATCCTCGTATCTCTAGAGTAGCGGAAGGCCTCAATTTAAAGATTTGATGGGGATTTGATCCACGAGTAAGACGTCAAACATTGTCCTTCGAAGGCTGTCTGCCGATGGCCCTGTGTGGGAAAGAACATCGATCAATCCGCAGTTTGGATTTTTTATAGACGCGCTCTCTCGAACAACCACACCATCGGTTTCTTTCGATGTTTGGCTCTCGTCCTGTTCTTCGGCCTGATAATCCTCAGTCCTCGTGAAGGGTATGCATATCCGATAACGTTGACCTTCAAGACTGCAACGGGACAGGCAGCCCCGAACGTAAAGATCCGCGGCTCTCGCGGCATCAACGCTTTGACATTGCTCACCAGTGACGCCGAGGGTAATTGGACCTTCGATACTAATGCGCTGACCGGATTGGATGGGATCATCGTATTCTCCGGTGTCAACACTGGGGTACAGTTGATCCCATCAGAGGTGAAGGTATCGGAGCTCGTTGCTCAAGGTGTTCGCAGTAAGCTCATTCGCGCCACGCCGAGCGCTCAACCGAGCACGATCGTCTCGTGGTCGTTCTATTCATCGGGTACCACACCCTTGAGAAACCAGCCGGTTTCACTTCTCAATCCGCAGTCGCTTAGTTGTGAGCAACGATTCACTGACGAAAACGGTTATGTGGCGTGGTCCGTGATGAGACCGAAATCGAAGTGTGATGGTCTAAGTGATGAAACCGGATGGCTGCAGATCGTCCCGCATGAGGCGCCCGGTACCCGTTGTTCTCTCTTTTCCACCTACCGCACAGTCGGCATGAAATCGTGTCCGCTAACGGGGGATGACGAAGCAGGCGTGAGTGCAGCGAGCTGCACCGTCGTGACGAATCCGGCGCCATCGCTCAGCTCGAGAATTCAAGTGTCGATCCAATCCGCCGGTACTGCGTTTGGCGTTCAGGGAGTAGAGCTGATTGGTAACTCCAACTTGACGGCCTTGCCATCTCGCTTCACCGACAATCTTGGAAATTTCAGTTTCACAATCGGGAGCATACCGGGTGCATCGGCTACTACTGCCTTTGAAATTGCACCGATTGCGAATGGATACGAGTTTATTCCTCGCAAGCGAGATAGCCGTGAATGCGCGTTCGCTGGCAATAATACATACACCTGTAAGTTCTCGGCGATTCGAACGTTCTCCCCACAAGGGGCGTTGTTGCTCGATGTCACGCAGGCAGAGCAGCCCCTCAGTGGAGTGAGTATGGTGCAACCGATGGCAGGGCTCGGGTGCATGGATCCTGCAGCACGGTTCTCCGATTGGAAGGGTAAGGTCGTCTTTCCAGTCAGGAAGCGCAGCGCGTGTCCGACGCTTCCGGATTCTCCTGCATGGCTTGCTCCGGTATCGGTACATCCGGCATTGAGCGGTAAGCGCTTCACCAGCTCGGCGGATTTCCAGTACTGCCCCACTCAGTTGCTAACCACAGCTTCGATTCAGGCCTACGATGAGAGTAGTGGTGTGCAGAACTATTCCATCACCGGCAGAGTCGTGGCGCTCGATGGCGGCGCGTTCGGAGGGGTCCCGATATTCATGAATGGTCAAGAGGCGTCACGCACCGGGGCGGATGGACGCTTTGAGATATTCCCGATAGTGCAAGGCACTAGTGCCAAGATCGAAGCGCGCCTGAGCCCCTACGCATTCGATCCCGAGTTCGAAACCTTCTCTAGCGTAGGGCAGAACATCGAGACGACAATAGTGGCGAGATCTCCAGATCCTCTCGGAGGAATAATAGAGCCGCCGCAGGAGTCATGCCCCGTCAAAACCGATTACACCCTGCGAGGGAGAGTTCTCGATCGAAGTGGAATGCCGATTATAGGAGCACGGATACACAACAACAATCAGGAGGAGTCGAGTGCCACGACCGACGCGAACGGCTATTTTTCGTTCCTCGCTGCATTCGGTAGTGATAATTGGGTAACGGTTGAACACGAAGCTGCGTTGTTCAGCCCCGCCGGTCGTAGCCTCGTTGAAACAGTATGCGACGAC
Source organism: Bdellovibrionota bacterium (assembly GCA_044351795.1). Lineage (GTDB taxonomy): Bacteria > Bdellovibrionota_C > UBA2361 > UBA2361 > OMII01 > OMII01. The sequence continues at coordinate 27,044 of JBILFA010000036.1, forward strand.
GACACACTCGATTTCCAACAGGTGGATTTCGAAAGTGCTACCGTGAGCGGCCGTGTTGTCGTGGCTGATGTAGCGGGGCTTTCTGATCTACCCATGAGGGTACTGGTAAATGGTGTTCCACTTGGATTCGACATCCGCACGGCTCAGGATGGATCGTTCATGTTCACCGCTCCCTTGGGAGCAGAGCTTCAGATTGTTCCTGATTCTACGCTGTATGATTTTAACCCGTCGAAAATCGGACCATTGACCGTAGAGGCAGGGGTTTCGGGTATCTTGTTCAGCGCATCGCCGATACCGATCGTCTATCCTACATCCTTACCGACCCTCGCTCCTACGGTGGCGCAACCTCTGCCGCCTACCGCGCCGCTCTTCCCGCCGACGATAACTGCAATCCCATCTTCAGCTCCGCCCGTTTCGCCACCTGTAGCGCAGCCGCCCGCCACGACAGCGACCTTCGCGCCTACAGCAGCTCCTCAGCCTCAAGAGCCCACGCTAGCAACCCCTACACCTGCGCCTCCGAGCCCGATACCGGGGGGGCCACCGCCCACTACGCCACCATCGCAAACCCCCATCCCTCCGCGAGATCCGGTTGGAACCTCTGTTCCGATGCCCTCAGTAGAGCCGACCTCCCCGCCGGTAGCTGCGCCGACCTCTCCGCCGGTAGCTCCTCCGACCTCCCCGCCGGTAGCTGCGCCGACCTTCCCGCCGGTAGCTCCTCCGGCTCAAACTCTACAGCCGACTGCTATTCCGGTGACCACCTTCACTGCAATGCCTACGCAGCCGCCGATGAGCACGGCAGCACCGTTGCCTATGATCGTCGTCGCAGCTCGCTGTGGTCTTGATGCGAAAGCCTACGATTGGGTATTCGCAAAT
>JBILFA010000124.1:0-9754 GCA_044351795.1 Bdellovibrionota bacterium
CACACCCGTGGATTCCCCCCACGCCCCCCTTAACAGCCGCTACTACCGGAGTTATTAACAGGTAAGTGGGGAGCTGTTACCTGTCCAAACTTTGGGGTCCACCTCAGCACGAAAGGGCGGAGTTTTGATGAAAAAACATGTCTCTGACTTCTGAGAGGATGTCTTGGTTTAGTCGAAACGTGGGGTCTCGCAGAGAACCTCGAAAGGGGGGATTTACAAAGAGCAGCGTGATTGGCTGAGCGAACAACGTAAGCTATCTGCAGTACGGAGTTGCCCTCGCTGTTCTCGCAGTGCTCTTTGTGAACACAATCGTCACCTTCGGGCCTTTTGGAGGGCTAATTTTGGTCGGCTTCAGGCCTTTCACGAAGCTACTACAGCTGCCGCAAAAGCGCGTCCATGCCGAATCTCCAATTCTCTTCGAGAGCTTTCAGCGCGCCGCTCATATCGCCCGTTGCAAGTCGATCAATAATTTTCGAGTGTTGGGCACAGGAGATCTCAATCAATGAATGATTGCTCATATAGATGCTTTCATAACGGGCGATCCGCCGCTTAAGGCTTTGAATCATCTCGAGTAGTCGTCGGTTGCTGCTGTGCCTCGTTAGCTCAGAGTGAAACAGATCATCGAAATGCGCTGCGTGCTGCGGTTGTCGCGCCTTTTTGGCGAAGGATGCGTTGAGACTTTTCAGGGTCGTCATGGCACCTGTCAGGAATACCTCCCCGTCTCGAACCGCAAGCCCTTCGAGCGTCCAGATCATTGGGTACAGCTCTCGTACCTCCTGAGCATCGTAGGGAGCAATCCGGAATCCCTTGTTGCGCTCTGAGGTGATCAATCCCTCGGTTTCGAGACCCCGCAGGGCTTCGCGTAGCGGTGTGCGACTAATGCTGAGCTGCTCGGAGAGATCTACCTCGTTTACTTTCGAGCCTTGCGGTAAGACCCCCGAAACGATCATGTCTGTGAGCTTCGACACGACTGTATCTTGTGTCTTCTCTTTAGCCGACATTCTGGGCATATGGACTGTTGCTCCTGTACTGGTCTTCGAAAACCTCTCGGGATATCACATCCGTTGTACTCTTCACTCGGTCAAGACAGAGCACACCATCGAGGTGATCAATTTCGTGCTGAAGCAACTCGGCCAAGTCGTTTTCGGGGCCAGCCTCGAGGACCTGACGGTTGCCGCTCAGATCGTAATACTCGACCGTAATGTGCTTGTAGCGTTCAACCTGCATGAATATCGACAAGAAACAGAGGCAGCTGTCCCACACCGTGATCACCTCATCGCTGTGCGATACGATCTTCGGATTCACGAGCACCAACTCGGTGCCCACTACTCGACTCGAGAGATAGACGGCCCTCTTGAGCGCTCCTATTTGGGGTGCGGCGATGCCCCGCCCATATCCAGTTGTGCGGAAGGTATCCTCCAATGTGTCGCGCATGTCGGCAACGAGCATTCCAACCTCTTTTGACGTCGGATCGTCGACCCACTCGCAATCTGTTCGCAACGAAGTTTCACCGAGCATTAGTATCTTTCGTACAGCCATGTTTCGCTCCTTTTAGTCGAATCCTTTGATAAGTTCGCTTAGAAACGGTGACTTCAGCAGCGGTGTCTCAGCATACGGCGAGGGAACGGAGAAAGAGGATCGCGATTGAATTGAGTGTGTCTGCATAGCCATGTCTAATTGTACACAATATATAGTATATGTATACAAAGACCGCTTTTCAAGCTCAGGCTTCAAAAAGCGGGCTTCCTGAAAATGCGCGGGTGTGGGGCGCAGTAATAACACTCCTTACTCTCTGAACTCACTCTTAAATAATCCGGTGCCACGTGCTCGTAAACGTAAACGTACCGAAGAAGCCTTTCTACCCGTGTCGCTCTATGAAGGCACTAAGCTCTCGTTTGCAATGGCGTATGACGAGCAGCAGATTATTGAGTAGCTTCTCGGTAGTCGTCATCCTGCTCCGCCTGATTCACGAGAGACTGCGGGATCTCCTTGGTTCCCTTGACGCCGAGCTTCCGTAGCCTGTCAGCCTGCATCATGAGATTTCCCTTCCCGTTCGAGAGCTTCTTGAAGGCGTTGCTATAGCGCTCCTGGCAAGTGTCGAGGGCTTTGCCGACACCTTCGAGGTCGCTCACGAATCCGCAGAACTTGTCGTAGAGTATCCCGCCTTGAGCAGCGATCTCCTCGGCATTCTGTTGCTGATCGAGAAGGCGCCACACATGAGTCACTGTGCGTAGGGTGGCGATGAGGGTCGTGTTGGTGACGATTGCTACACCATGATCGAGCGCCTCGGCCCAGAGGTTCGGACGCGCTTCCATTGCAGCAGCATACGCTTGCTCGAAGGGGATATACATAAGCACGAAGTCGGGAGAGCGTACGCCGGATAGCCTCGTGTAGTGTTTGTCTCTCAGATCTTTCACATGTTTTTGAATGTCACGCACGTGCGCTGCCAAGTAGGTCTCCTTGGTAACCTTGTCCTCTGCGTTCACGCACTCGTTGTAATTGTTGAGAGATGCTTTAGAGTCGATGATGAGGTGTTTGCCCTCCGGTAGATTCACGATCACATCTGGACGTTTGCGAGTACTTTCGTCATCCACTGAACTTTTTTGGCACTGATAGTGAGTGCCCTCTTGAAGTCCCGAGGCGCGGAGTACTCCGTCGAGGAGCTCCTCTCCGAGATCCCCGAATGCTTTCGGATTACCTCCCTTGAATACGCGTGTCAGGGTATCCGCTTCGGCGATGATGCGCTCGACCTGTTTGACCAAGAGCTCGTTGTGTTTCTCGGCCTCTCCCTTACTCTTGGCAAGTTCTCCCTTGGTGGAGTCGAGTGCCTCCTTGAGTGGCTTTAGGATAGTATCGAGTTCCTCACGGGACTGCTTACGGAAGGCGCTCGAGTTCTCGCTGAGGAGCTTGTTGGAAAGTGCCTCGAAGTCCTGCTTGAGCCGTGCCTCTCGCTCTGATTGCTCGCGTCCTTTATCTGCAAATAGGTTACCTTGTGCCTGCAGCTCCGAGTTGGCGGCAGAGAGCTGTTTCTCGAGAGCGAGGTTCGTCATTCTAAGCGAGTGCTCGCTCGCTTTGAGTTGATCTGTCATTTGGCGAAATGCTTGGTGCTCCGCGGTCAGAGCTCGAAGTGTAGCCTCTCGATCAGAGAGTGTCGTTGATGCAGTAAGAAGCTCAGAGCGAGCCGTTCTCACTTCATTTGCTCCCTCCTCGAAACGAGCGCGAAGCTCCTGGAGAGAGCGCTCGGCAGCAGCCTTCGTAGTGACCGCTTCGCCGAGGTCGTACCGAAGTTTGAGCACTTCTTGTTCGAGGAGATCGCGGCGTGTTTGGATCTCCCTCAGCAACATGCAGGATGCTGCGTGGCTAGATCGGGCCTTAAGGAGCCACAGTGCGAGCACGAACACCACTACAGCGGCTAAAACCATTGCTATCTGCTCAATCGGCATATCGATTCCCTAAATAAGCCCATGTTACAGCTAGTTACTGGTAACCCACCTCCCAATCGGCCTTTCACTCCACTTACTTGAGCGGCGTACGAGCTTATCCCCAGTTACGTCAGGGGGTGTGCCGTGGAGTGATACGGGTTTGAGGGCTCGGATCTCTAAGATGACAGGGAGCGGCGATACGTCGTCTTTTATGGTGACGGAGCTATCAACCTCGATAGCTGCGCAACGTCGCGTCGAATTACCAGGGGGGGATAGCCCTTAGCCGGCGAAAAGACCGGTTGGTGTCGAGCGTACGCTTCGATGCGAATGGGTGGAGTCAGGTTGAATCGCGTATAGGGAAAATTATGGAGGTAGTCTGCGAGTCCGGTCAGGATCGCGGGGTTTTGTTCGGTGACACGACGGTTGTAGAGCCGCCACTGCTCGTTGTGGGCTTCTATGGGTGGGGAGTTGAGATCTGCCGGAGGTGCAATCTCCCTGTCCGCAAATATGGAACGTAGGAGATCAATGCGATGGCCGTGAACGTCTATCGCTTCTACTACGAGGGTTTCGAATACTGCCGGAAAGGAGCGATTCCCACAGGTCGCGAACATGCACCAGCCTTGATAGGTATTAAGGGTAGTCAATATCCGCTGCAACGGGGGGATGGGCCGATGCGGAAACCATAGCGAGAGCGGCTCGTTTTCGCGAATGAGTTGGCTCACGGAGGCGGCCCCGAATAGTGTGAGAAAAAGAGTTGTGACGAGAGCCTTTCCCGCTCTAGTCCACGCTGGTGTCTCACCTGGTGTGTCGATTTGACTCTTTGATGCTACTTGATCAGAGAGCTCTCGGCGGAATGGGCGGGCTAACCAACCTATGATCTTTTCTCCTACACGACCGGGGAGCATTAGGATCAAAAAGCAGATCATAGCACCCGAGAATATAGCCAACTTCATGCACAGAGCGATGCCGAGGTGCAAGATGAAGAGGGCTGATACGGCAACCGTTCGACAATGCTTGGGCCATATCGGGCTCAGAAGGAGGAACGGTGCAGCGGCTTCAACTGCCAAAGTTAGAAGCGTCCCAGCGGAAACAATCCACATTGGAAGCCATTCCACTACGTGTAGCCCTACCGCGGTAGTGATCGAGGGGTCCTGCATTATGATCGACAAAAAGCTTCCGTTGAGCCACGTATCGTCGAACTTGTGTAAAACGTTAAAGAAGTAAATTGCTGAGAGTTGCAAGGGCAAGATAAGCGCAAGTGCCGAGGTAAAGGAGTTCGACGGAGCGCTTTTACCGCTCTTAGTGCGCAGCACAGCGTCCATCGAAAATCTCTCTCCTAGGGGAAGCAGGAGGGTCCAGGTGAGCACTATTCGCATCACCATATGGCCACTGTTGTTGAGCAACGGGACGGCGTTGTGAAGACTTATCGCACATGCCCACGTGAGGATCTGTGCTGCCCGAGTTCGGTATCCCGCCATGAAGGCTGCGTACGCGAGGAACGATACAGTGATAAAGGCCCAGGTGATCCAGTCGGCGGAGTTCCACCGGAGCAGGGTAAAGGAGGAGAGGGGATCGGTCCCTAGGATAAGCTCGCGCGAAGCGAGGAGCCCTTTACTCGAAAGAACAAGGTCGAAGGATTGAATCCAGTAATGGAGGTCGCAGAAGAGAAGCAGCCCTAGTGCGATCCTGAAGAGCCCAAGGGTGCGGTGATCCAGGGTCAAATAGGTCTGCTTTAGGTGTTGGCGCAACTCAGGAAGCCATGTCGAACATGGGCGCGGAGTACGTCTCAAGTTGAGCACGGTAGTTAGTACAGTGGCTGTAAACAGAAGTGCTCCCCACAACCAGAGCCAGGCCGTTGCTCCGGCCCCTTCTCGCAACTCTACCGGGGCTAAGCGTGGGTTTCCGACCACCGTAGTAAATGTTGAGCGCCAATCCTCCGGCCTCTGACAGTACGCAGCTACCTCACTCACGGACACGAAATCATCACCGCCGGTGGCCCTGAGCTTTATGAAGCGTATGGGGGGAGTATGGACGGACTCCTCCTGCAATTGTAGTCCAGGTCTCTGGACTATGGGGGTAGTCCAGAGAGGTATCCAAGCGGAACCGTCGGTGGAACCCTCGATGTGGAATAGATCGTTGTTGTCCCCTTGCAGCACAAAGGCGGTGAGTTCCTGTGGTTCTCTGAGGTCGAAGACCACATAGCTCCGGCGAGATTGGAAGATTGCAGCGCTTTCGGAGCTCCAGGCGCTGCCGTCAAAGTTGAGGACGTTGTCGTTGAGAAGGCCCGGCTCATATATCTCGTGAGAGGCGGAGATCGAAGCTTTCGCCAGAAGATTACCACCTCGGCACGGCGACTGTGCGAAGCAGGAGTGCGGGATGATTATCCATAGGGCCGCTACTATGCAGGCAGGAAGTACACACGTTCGCAGTAAGAGATTCGCAGGCATCGTCGGATCAGGATACAGCGCGGCTCTCATTGCTGTACACCCCAGAACACGATGTAAGAGTGAGTCACGTAAAGACTACTTAGTGGTGTGGCACATCTTGAGTCTGAGTAGTCTCGTGTGCAGCATTAGCCACGGCGCAAAACAGAGCTGAATAAGGCGCAACGCCTTTTCGTTCTTGCTCAGCTTCGAGTCTATCACCTCGTAGCTGAAGTTTCCGAGACGTGATGGGGGATCTACCCGAACGAGTAAGTCGGGATAGCCAGCGAGGCGGCTCTGCGATAGGTACGGTTGGTACACATACTTGTTCCCTTGCCGGAGGATCTCCGCGCAGTACTGAGCTTGCTCCTCAGGGGTGGTACCAGCTTACTTCTCGACCTCATAGACGGTTTTGCTGGAGGGGCGGAGTTTGTCGAGGTAGGCCCTCTCATGTTCGTGACTCTTTTTGATGCTTAGGTAAGATGAGCGGCTTTCGCAAGGTATTTCGGGCAAGAAATCTACCGAAAGCCGCTCTACTATCGCTGATTTATCGAAGAGCTTTTTGCTCTCCCATACCGAAAATCATACGCACGATACCGTGTGCTTCGGTCTTGAACTTCTTCTCGGAGATCTTAGGGTTCTGGATCATGATGTATTCGCCAATCATGTCCATGATTCCCTCACAGTGATACTGGAGCTCCTTCATACCTTGGTCGGTAGTAATGTAAGGGACAGCGGGTTTCTTCGTTGCGGGCTTGACGCTCTTTTTTGCAGCAGGTTTAACCTTGCGAGCTACCTTCGTGACTGAGGGCTTCTTCTTGCCGGTTGCAACTTGTTTCTTTACTGTCTTCTTCTGTACCGCCTTCTTCTTCGTTGCCATGTGTTCTCCACTTATTTGGTTGACAGGGGGATATTTGCATCGCTTGGCCGGTTGCTCAAGCTACAGAAGTGAAAATAGATCCTCTCATCGTCTGTTTACGGTGCTATCTCAAAGAGGCTCATCGGGTTTTCGAGTGGGTAACGTTTCGAGCAGCGGACACCTAGAGCGTTAGCGTCAGGTGGCCCGATTGCCTTGTCTTGTTCTACCTCGAATGTTCGCTCGGGCCAGCTGTCTAGGGAACTAGTACAGATCCGGTTGGAACCACAGAGGACTCAGAGGAACACAGAGGCTGTGGTTCAAAAATCCATTCAGTGACTATACCAGCACTACGATGCAGAGCAGCAATGAACCAGTTGCGCCGCCAGGCTGCCCCCTCTGTGTACCTCTGTGTCCTCGGTGGTTTCATGCCAACATGCTTGTGTCGGATTTCTAACAAACAACTTTGGACCGCTATTTGCACATACGTGCTCGTCATCATCGCCAGGAAGAAGCTCGGCTTGACCAATCTCAGTCTCTATCCGGGTCTACAGATTTTGAGCATCTCGATTGTCAATAAAAAGCCCATTTTGCGGGCTTTCGACGACTCCTCTTACTTTTCAAATGAGCATGAGTCCACCAAGCAGTTGAACGTATGGGATATTCATCTTGGACAGTAGTGGCTCGTGCACGTTCACGGGGAAATGCGCGATTTATTCTCCAAAACAAGGAGTTATGTTCTCTCAGCGCTCGCCAGTACCCACTCGATTCCACGATGAGCCCTCAAAGATTTGCAACAAACCGCTCCAGTTTTTGTTCTACCTAGCCGTCAATACAATCGAGGTACGGAAAAAGCCTTCCAGATGGATATGTATTGTCCGAGGAGGAGGTGTTAACTAGCGAACGAGTCCGAGACATCAGTTCCGCTAGAATCAAACAGAGTGGGCAAAGAGGGGATGACGGAAGGTAAAATACGGGTACTTATCGTTGACGATTCTTCCGTCGTGCGTAAAGTGCTGGCAGAGATCCTTTCTGCTGATGCTGCGTTGGAGGTGGTTGGTGCGGCTGCCAACGGTAAGCTCGCTCTTGATGCCGTCGCACGATTAAATCCCGATGTAGTCACCCTTGATGTCGAGATGCCTGAGATGGATGGTATCGAAACGGTAAAGCGTTTGCGCAAGACGCACAACAGGCTTCCGATCATCATGTTCAGCTCGTTTACCGACAGGGGCTCTTTGGCAACCGTGCGGGCATTGGCTAATGGTGCCAATGATTATGTATTCAAACCATCCAACTCAGCTCAGTCGCGCGATGTCATCCGCGACCAGCTACTCCGTAAGATAAAGTTACTGGTAAATCGGGGTTGCGAAGATGATGTGACCGCGACGCGTGTGAAAAAAAGTAGTGGCCCAAACGAGGTTCCTATACAGAGAATAGACGTGGTCGCGATAGGTACCTCCACCGGAGGTCCGAGTGCGCTGGCGCAGGTTATTCCTCGCCTCCCGAAGAGTTTTGCTGCCCCAATCTTAATTGTTCAGCATATGCCGAAGATGTTCACACGTCTTCTCGCTGAAAGGCTACATGAGCGGTCGCCACTGGAAGTGGTAGAGGCTCAGGACGGTGACGAGGTGCATGCTGGCAAGGTGTACATCGCACCCGGGGATTATCACATGGAGGTACGCCGGGTCGACGGCAAGGTTACTACGCATCTTCAGCAGGGGCCCCCCGAGCATTCGTGCCGTCCGGCTATGGATGTCTTGCTACGCTCGGTAGTGGATGTGTACGGGTCCCATGCCCTGGGGGTGATCCTGACGGGGATGGGGCAGGATGGCTTCAAAGGGTGCGAATTACTCAGACAAGCGGGTGGAATAGTGCTGGCTCAAGATCAGGAGAGCAGCGTTGTGTGGGGTATGCCCGGATACGTCGCGCAAGCGGGGCTTGCGGAGGCAGTGGTACCTATCAACGGAGTCGCGGGCGAGATTATCAAACGGGTTCGTGCACCCCTCGCGGCATCTCCAAGTGAAGTCTCTTAGTAACCTCTGATCTCCGCCCCGATTTCGACTAAACTCGTAAACCTCCGGCTGCTGGCACAAGCCTGACACAGTAGGCCCATCCCCCACAAAAAAGTGGCTCTTCGCGCAATCGAGTGGATAAAATTGCTGTTTCCGGACGTGAACGTGCTCGTGCACGTGGAAAGGCACTATGTATGGGTCAAAACAAGAGCTTATGTTATCTCTGTGCTCGCTATCACCCACTCGAAAACGCGATGAGCAAAAAAAGATTAAAGAGATTTCAGCACTCAGCCGTTAGTCTTTGTAGTGGGAGAGATACCCACCCAGTCGTAGCAGCTGTCGCAGTTCATGCGGTTCCTTGCAGTTGCAGTACCCACAAAGTAGCGTCGTCATAGCAGTTTAAACAATTAACCGAGACGTTTTCGCTGATTTCTGAGCAAAGGCAGAAATATCAGAGCACGGAAATGAATCGGGTCGATGTACAGCCGGGCGGCGTGAGTCGTTTGGTGCTCTCCTCGAAGGATTGAGGAGGTCGTCGAAATATTTCAAGGAGGAAATACTGTGCCGATTACCATTAACTCGAATATATCATCGCTCAAAGGGCAGAGACTACTGACAGTCTCATCTGAAGCTCTGTCTAAAACGTACGAAAAACTAAGCTCCGGTCAACGCATCAATCGCGCCAGCGACGATGCGGCAGGACTTGCGATCGCCGACTCGTTGAAGGCTACCCAGCGTGTAGCGAACGTGGCGATCCGAAACGCCAACGATGGTATCTCTACGATAGCCATAGCCGACGGAGCGCTTGGACAGATTGGAAATGTGCTTTCACGTCTCGCTGAGCTTGCCGAGCAATCAGCGAACGGAACGTACTCTACTCAGCAGCGCTCAGCTCTACAGAACGAGTTCGTGTCGCTGGGTTCTGAAATCGAGCGTATTGCAGTCACGACGACCTTCAACGGTGTAGCGCTTCTGTCGGGTACTCCGCAGATCGTTCTCCAGGTGGGATTCAACTCTCAATCGACCTCGCAGATTACCCTT
>JBILFA010000125.1:0-9709 GCA_044351795.1 Bdellovibrionota bacterium
TGCAACTATTCCGGCATCTAATACCGTCTAGTTCTGTCAGATAGACGTAGCGACGTATGAGTGGGCAAATAGCGCGGCTGCGTACAGGTTACGCCAATATTTTGTACTCGACCCCAAGCACCTCTATCTCCTGCTGTCCCTTGGGAGAATTGAAACTAATCACATCGCCGGCGTGAGCCTTCATGAGCGCTCGCGCTAATGGCGACATCCAGCTAATGCGCCCACGAGCAACATCGACCTCGTCTATACCAACTATCGAGAATGTTTTTTCAGAGTCATCTTCGTAGCGAACCGTCACAGTTGCTCCGAATTGCACATGCGTAGCCTTCACGGCGAGGGGATCAACGACCTCCGCTGTCTCCAGGCGTTTGGCAAGGAACCTCATCCGTCGATCGATTTCACGCAGCCTTTTCTTGCCGTAAAGATAATCTCCGTTCTCGGACCGATCTCCATTCCCTGCGGCCCAAGCAACTACACGAGTAACCTCGGGACGCTCCTCATAGCGTAATTTCTTCAGTTCGGCTCTTAGACGCTCGGCTCCTGCGGGTGTGATATAATTTTTGCCTCCAGGCACACGGGCAGACTCTTCGACAGATTTGTCGTCTTTCTCCGTATCGTCGTGCTCCCGTACGAAAGCCTTGCTCACGTGATCTTTCTCTCTCGATTACTCTCGATAATTAACAGGCTGCGGAAAAATGCTCTTCTGCTGCGAAATCCGATCTTTTGGCGCTGGCCGAAGATGAGAGCGCAAAAAAATCCTCAATGTATCGCAGCGGATACACCTGCGGTTTTTTCACGCTCTCATCTTCGACCATCACCAAAACCTCGAATTTCTCGCTACGAAGCCATTTTTCCGCAGCCTGTTAAGATATCACAACGATGGATTCTTTGAAAAATCTACGGATGCGTAAGGAGTAAGCTTTTCAAGTAAAACAGACCGCGCCGGTAGCGTCTGAATCTGCTTTTCATCGGCTATCATAAAGATTTTCGGCACCACTTCCCAAGGGAAAAATTGCAGGAGATTCCGCCACAAACCTTCACGCGACACCGAGCCCTTGTGTTGGGCTGAAACGACTACGAAAGCAGCGAGTTCTCGACCATTCAGATCGTGCTGAAACGGCACTATCCTGACATCTTTGACTCCTATCACCTTCAAGATAGCAGTCTCGAGATCGAATATACTTATCTCTACGTCTTTGTGGCGAAAAAAGAGATTCTCCCTTCCCAGCACTATCACATGCGTGCGCTTAGTATTGTCGAAATGCCAGCCTCCTCTGTCGCCTGTGAAGAGACTACCGTCAGCACCGAGGCAAGCTCTCCCCGAGACGGAAGCAGTATAGCCCGACATAACTTGCTCGGACTTTACCACAATCTCACCCACTCTTTCACCCTCGACAGTCTGCTTATTGCGATCTGATATGCGTACGACTACTCCGCCGAGCGGCGAGCCCGCTGTGAAGCTCGGAGCTTTATCAATTGAGAGAGATTTACCAAATATGGAACTCCCTTTTGTGCCGACGCTGACAATTCCTCCAGCCTCCGACATCCCATAACACGGCACGATAAGATCCTGGATGGGCTCGATATCCCGAGCTACTACAGGTTTGGTAGGAAGGAGCAGAAATCTAAACTCCTTGGGGAGTGAGATGCGTTTTGTCTTCGTGATACCGAGGAACTCTTGAATCCGATGCTCATCAGTGATGACCGCTGTTACCTGATTATCGATGAGCTCATCAACGAGGTTCCATGTACGTGATGCTTTCTCAGAGGGTGTCAGATCAAAAGCCAGGATTCGAGCGACGAGTGGAACAAAGAGCGTATGAATCAAAGAAACGACATGCTTACTCGGGAGCAAAGATACGACACGCTCATCATTGGAGTCTCGAAAGTAGGCCCACGATTGATTCTCCGCTGCGGCAAGAAGCGCCTGCATCGAGAATTCGATACCGACCGACTCTTCGTACTTTCCTTCCGTAAATACAATAAGAGCAGGAGGCTCGTTTGCAGCGGGCGGCAGCTCGAAATCCTCTAGTTTCCCGATCCGCTCACCGTTCCTGAGAAGTCCTTGAAGGCTCAAACTTCCAGCTCCGGCGACGGATTCCCTCGCCCGCAGTTCCCCACATAGCAATCGATGAGACAGGCGAGATACATGGGGAATGATCTTAGCAAGGCGAGCCATCTGCGCTGGCGAATACACGAGCACCTTGGCGCCGACTTTATTCACGTGATCCGCTACCGCCTTGGCAGAAAGCGTGCTGGGGATAGCCACGACCGTCATGCCGAGCAGCCACATGGCATGATAAAATGGAAAAAGTTCCCCAAACCCCTCGCTCAATATGGCGACTCGGGTTCCCGGCGGATGACCGGTCTCGGCCCGAAAGGACACGGCTATCTTCATGGCAGTACGAAGCGCCGAGCTCACAGTATAAGTCACATTTCGGTTAGGATCGAGCGAGAGTGCCTGGTGGACGACGAAGGTGCTCGCCTCTGTGAGCGCATGGCGCCAAAGCGATCTCAAAGACCGCTTCTCTTTAGATATCACAGCGTCAACCACGACAACCTTATCAATCAACGAGAACGTTTGTACGGATCCAGGTAATGACGTCCTGCGTGTGCGTACCGGGTACGAAGACCTCTCTGACACCGACTTTCTTCAGCTCGGAGATGTCATCCTTGGGAATGATCCCTCCACCGAATACAACGATATCAGAAGCGTTTTCCTTCTCCAGCTTTTGCAACAACTCGGGGAAAAGGGTCATATGGGCACCGGACAAGATACTGAGCCCGATGCAATCCACATCCTCCTGAATCGCTGCCCTGACGATGTGGTCAGTGGTCTGATGCAACCCAGTATAGATAACCTCCATCCCCGCATCTCGCAGCGCACGCGCGATAACCTTGGCCCCGCGATCGTGGCCATCAAGACCTGCCTTCGCGATCAGAATCCTAATGGGTCGTGCGATAGATTCGCTTTGCGTCATAACATCCCTGGATCCGTGTATATCCCAAATACCTTTCGATACACGTCTGAGATCTCCCCCAAGGTAGCCCCGATGGAAACCGCATCTATCAGTATCGGCACAACATTGCGATTCTCTGTACATGCTCGTTCTACCTCGTCGAGCACTTTTCGCCAAGCAGCTTGGTCACGACGAGCCTTAAATTCTCCAATCCTTTCAATCTGTTGACGCTCTGCAGCATGGTCAATCTTGAGGGTCGGTATCTCCTGCTCGCCCCCCTCGACATAGCCGTTAACCCCTACGATGACCTGTTTGCGATCATCCACCTGGAGCTGGAACTGGTAGGCGGACTCGGAGATCTCCTTCTGCGGGAACCCAAGCTCCACGGCTTTGAGCATCCCTCCGAGGGCCTCGATCTGCTTGAGGTACGCGTGCGTTTCGGCCTCGATTTCGTCCGTCAGTCGCTCGATATAGTACGAGCCTCCGAGCGGGTCTATCACGTTCGTGACCCCACTCTCTTCGGCGACAATCTGTTGAGTTCTCAATGCCACTCGTACCGCATCTTCGGTGGGCAGAGAGAGCGTTTCATCCATGCTGTTGGTGTGCAAAGACTGAACACCTCCGAGCACCGCGGCCAATGCCTGAAGCGCAACTCTCACTACGTTGTTGACCGGCTGCTGAGCAGTTAAACTCACCCCCGCCGTCTGAGCGTGTGTTCGTAACTTACAAGACGCCTCGGTTTTTGCTCCATATCTATCGCGCATGAGCCGCGCCCAGATACGGCGAGCTGCCCTAAACTTCGCTATCTCCTCGAAGAAATCGTTATGAACGTCGAAAAAGAAGGAAAGCCGCGGCGCGAACGAATCGAGCTCCATTCCGCGCGCCAGACAGTGATCGACATAGGCTAGACCATCAGCAAGCGTGAAGGCGAGCTCCTGTACTGCAGTGGCACCCGCTTCGCGAATGTGGTAACCGCTTATGCTCACTGGATTAAATTTGGGGGCCGACCCAGAGCAAAACTCGATCACATCGCACACCAGTTTGACCGACGGCGAAGGAGGAGAGATCCACTCTTTCTGCGCGATAAACTCCTTGAGCATGTCGTTCTGTATCGTGCCACCGATCCGGTCGAACGAAATACCGCGTTTCTTTGCAAGCGCAAAATAGAAGGCAAATGCTATCGTCGCCGTGCAGTTAATCGTCATCGACGTGGTAACCTGATCGAGCGCAATCCCATCGAAGAGACGATCCATATCGTCCAAGGTGGAAACACTCACTCCTTCACGTCCGACCTCTCCTACAGACCGCGGATGATCCGGGTCGTACCCCATGAGACACGGCATATCAAAGGCCGTCGAGAGTCCTGTCTGTCCCTGGCTCAGTAGGTATTTGAAGCGCCGATTCGTGTCCTCGGGGCTCCCGAATCCCGCAAATTGCCGCATGGTCCACATGCGTCCACGATACATGGTGGGCTGTATACCCCGGGTAAAGGGAAACTCTCCCGGATGACCGAGCGCCTCGGCATAGTCTACAGCGCCGCCGTTCTCGGGGGTCACGAGCTCAGGCTGCTCTCGGAAGCTGATGGAAGAGAATGAATTTTTACGTTCCTTCTGAGACGAGTACACGTCCTCTCGCCACTTGGAATAGGATCGGCTCTTCGAAAACGGCGGCCTCTTGGTCATAGAGTAACGCTACTCCTTCAAAAGTTGTGTGGCTATGAGAATCCGCTGAATCTCGCTGGTACCCTCATATATCTCGGTTATCTTGGCGTCTCTTAAATGTCGCTCTGCTGGGTAATCGGTCACATAGCCGTATCCACCGTGAATTTGGATGCCCTTGACCGCCGACATCATTGCTGTCTCGGACGCAAAGAGCTTAGCCATCGCTGCATGACGCACATACTGCTTTCCCTGATCCTTGCGCTTGGCTGCATCGAGGGTCAGATATCGAGCGCTATCGATGTGACAGATCATGTCAGCAAAGTAGTTTTGTATCGATTGGTGTTCGCACACCCTTTTGCCGAATGCGCGCCGCTCTTGCGAGTATTTGAAGCTATCATCGAAGGCAGAACGAGCTATTCCGACAGCCTGTGCAGCGACACCGATTCGACCTCCATTGAGAGTCGTCATAGCTACTGTAAAGCCGCGATTTTCGTCATACAGGAGTGCGCTCTTCGGTACGCGCACCTCGTCATACATGATACTGGAGGTGGGCGATCCACGAATGCCCATCTTGTCTTCGTGTTTTCCGCGCGAGATACCGGGAAGGTTCATGTCGTGCACAAAAACCGATATGCCCTTGTTTCCTTTCTCAGGATCCGAAGAGGCGAACACGACACAGATATCGGCTTCAGGACCGTTCGTGATCCAATTCTTTGTTCCCGTCAGGATAAAATCATCACCGTCGCGTCGGTATGTCGTAGAGATCGCCGCGGCATCACTTCCAGTGCCGGGCTCAGACAGCGCAAAACACCCGAGTGCCTTTCCTGAAGCAAGCCGTGGAAGGAAATACTCCTTCTGCTCTTGAGTCCCGTACTCGAGAATCGGAGACACACACAGGGAAGTGTGAGCACTCACGATGATCCCGGTCGAGGCGCAGGCAGCCGAGAGCTCCTCGATAATCAAAGCATATGCAACCGTAGACAGCCCTGCCCCTCCGAACTCAGGGGGCACAATAGCGCCCATCAAACCGAGATCTCCCATCTTGGGGAGAAGCTCGCGTGGAAAGTAGTGCTCGCGGTCGATCTTTGCCGCAAGGGGAGCCACCTCTCTCTGTGCAAATGTGCTCGCTGTCTCACACGCAAACGTCTCTTCTTCTGAAAGATCAAACGCAAAACCGTCTCGCCACACCATAAAACCTTTCCCTTAGCGACCTGTAAAAACGGGCTTTCTCTTCTGCAGGAATGCCTCCATCCCCTCAGTTCTATCAGCGCTTTCGAACAGCCGAAGAAACTCCTCTACTTCGAGCCGCAAACCGGACAAGAGAAGAGATTCGTGAGCACGATTGATGACTCGCTTGGCTCCCTGTACAGCCAAGGGCGCCTTCGACTCGATCGTGGAGGCCCAGTTCTTGGCTTCCTGCATCAACGAATCGTCAGAGACGACTTTATCGACAATCCCCAACAGACGCCCCTCCTCCGCGGAGATCAGCTCGCCCGTGTAACACAGACGCCTCGCGGCTCCTACTCCACAGCGCTGAATCAGTCGTTGCGTGCCTCCAAAGCCTGGGATGATACCGAGATTTACCTCTGGTTGCCCCAACTTTGCGCTCTCTGAGCAGATAATAAGATCACACGCCAGCGCAAGCTCGAGTCCTCCTCCCAGCGCGAATCCGTTAACAGCCGCGATAACCGGAACCCTGAAGGTCTCGATAATACGCATGGTGCGCTGTCCTAATTCGGCATAGTCCGCCAACGCACGAGGACCGAGTTGAGACATGGAATTGATATCTGCACCGGCTACAAAGGCTTTCGGGCCACTCCCGGTGATGATCACGGCCCGCAGCGACTCGTCCCGTGACAGCGCTGTAAGTTCGAGTACGAGCCCCTGAAGCACGTCAGGATTCAACGCATTCAAACTCTCCGGTCGATGAATCAAGATGATGGCAGTGCCACCTTCGCGCCTTGCCTGAACGTTCTTCTCTTCCATAATAGTGACCATATCGTCCTAAGCTCGCCCTTTGGATAAGCCCATAAATAGGATAGCCCCGTTCCGCCGAGGCTGCCACCACTTTATGCACCCTTGGACGAACGAATTAATAATACCTTCAGGAACTTGCCCCTATCCAGGCGGCCACAGCATAGGACGCCCACCCAGGAGATGAAAATGCAGATGGGCAACGGTCTGACCACCGTCATGCCCGATATTTGTCACCAATCGATATCCCCCTTCAGCCAGCCCCTCTTTGTGAGCGATCTCGGCGGCGGCAAGCAACACCTCACCGATCAGCGCGCCATCCTCCGGCGATAGCGCTGAGATGTTTGGTATCGGCTTCTTGGGGATGACAAGGATGTGTACGGGCGCCTGGGGACTGATATCCCGGAATGCCAGCACATTGTCGGTCTCGTAAACGATCTGCGCCGGTATCTCACGTCGAATTATCTTACCAAAGATCGTGTCTCCGCCCTGAGTCATAGCTTCTCCTTCAATCGCATTCCCGAGCGACGATACTATGAAACGTGATAGCGCAACACAGAGTCACGAGAGGAAACTAAGGAGGTTATGCGACCATCTTCATTGCGGCGCTACCTGCGAGTCGTTCAGAGTTTGAGCGTAAGGGCAACAAGTTCGGATTGAGTGCACAAAACGTAAACTTACGCGGATCGATCGATGCCGGCTTTAGGACCGCGAGGAGCTCGTAGTAACGGTTGACGAAGTCACCTTTCGAGGTACGCCTCGGCTTTAATCCAGGAACAGTTCGCAGAAACGGCTTCCAGTGTGCCTCTGCAAGCCCAAAGAGCACATCTCTTCCAATCGAGAACAACAGAAAACCGCTCTCCTCCCCTAGGTACATGTAGCGCCCTGCCGGTATAGCATTGGCGTCAACACACAACTCGATCGTAGCTCCGCACCTGAACTCTCCGCTCATAGACCCTCCATCAGATAATAAGGGTGTATCGGCGATAGCAATAAAAAGTTGCTACATAGTCCTATGTGGTAATTGAGATTCGCCCTCTGGTCGCTTATATCCGTTGAGCACTAACACGCATTGGGCGCTAAGAGGAGTATCAAGATCTGCTGGAAGCGACTACCCACTGAAAACGCTTACATGACCTGGCGGTCAATATACTCAGCTATCTCCTCGGGCCTCTGTTCGGATAGATCGCGGTCTATCTCTGCTATGATGGAGAGAGTCTTTATCTTCTCCAAATGCTGACGCAGAATTCCCCGAATCTTCGGCGCGGCGATGAGAATCAATTCGGATGAACCATCGCGGGTCAGCGGCTTCACGTGTTCGGTCACTTCTCGCATGAAGCGCAGTAGCGACGTCTCCTTCGGAGACTGGCGAGATTGATAAGCACTCTTGTTGGGCCGTCCCTCGTCGGCCATGCGCCCTGCCTTGTCAGTGCCCAGCTCGCTGCTCTTCAAGCGCCCCTCCAGGTTCGAGACGGCGCTGACGGGTTCCAGACGAGGCGGCTTGCCGGAGCAGGTGAAGATCCGTGCGGTAGTTTTATCTGCAACGAGAACTACACGTTCTTTCATAGACGTCCTCTCGAGATCCTCGGTCGAAGTCCTCTATTTGGCACGTAACATCTTCGTAGGATATGAGGAGGGTCGGGTGCCGAACCTCTAAACGAAATGAACACCCGTTCCTCTACGTAGCGCGTCTCCCCGTGCTCTACTGCGGGGACACAAACACTCTTGAGGGGTCAGCGTTTGACCCAACACCCAGGATCTTTTTACTGGATGGCGAACTTCTAGGGCACGTCGGTGCGACACTCCCTTACCTTCTCGCAAGTACCTTATTTCCGAATTCCCATTCTCAGAAGAAAGTACGGGCGTACTATCGACCACCATCCAGTTAACGGTCGAATCTTTGATCTGCGTCCCTTTGCCAGATGAGAATAGGGGATTACAACTGGCACTTCGACGATTCGCAATTTTAGCAGGCACGCCCAGTAATGGATGTAGGTTTCCATCTCGTAACGATTAAGCCAGCTCTGTTCAATCTCAACCTGCGGGTGATCAAATATTTGTAAGGTATAACAGCGGAATCCGCAGGTGATGTCAGTGAAATGTCGCCCGAGAAGCGGCCAAGTTATCAGTGACAGCACCGGAATTGCAATCCGACGGAACAGGGGTAGACTTGGGCTGGAACCTCCGCTGATGAATCGACTTCCGCAGGTATAATCGGCTTCTCCAGCCAGAATTGGATTGATGATCGCCTTTAAATCTACCGGGCGCATCTTCCCATTAGAAGACATAATCGCAATGAAATCGTAATTGCGCTCCCTCGCATGCTGTATGCCAGTACGGATGGCTGCTCCAACTCCAAGATTTACATTATGGCGTATGACCCCAAAACCGGCCCTTTCAGCGATCATAGGAGAATCGTCACTCGAGCCATCATCAATCAGTATGGTATCTTCCACCGGATACAACGTACGCATCTGGTCAAGGACTAGCCGAATTTCCTACTCCTGATTAAAATTGACTATCGCAACCAGGATTCGTTTGCGGGTAGGGTGAGAATTGAACTCCTTTAATTGCATGAGTGGAGTCCGGGGAAGTGTGGGTTCAAGTGCATGCCAGAATCATATAGTGGAGCGCGGATTGCCGCGAGTAGCCGACTGACCTTTTTCAAGGAAATGCACATTTCTCAGTTTAAATTTATCAGTTACCGTAACGATCAGTACCATTTATTACGTTTGCCGGTTCGAGAGCGAATGCCTAGGATGATATGCTGACGAGGAAGAGATGAAGAAGCTATGACAGTGCGCGTTGACACCAGGTTCTGGGGTTTAGAAATGACATTCTGCAAGGTGCTTGAGACTTCTCTGTTTCACATTAGAGCACAGTCATGACGGGAAAACCGGCAAATAGGGTTTCGATGTATCAGAGATTGCGGAGTCTCCATGCTACGCTGTGTGTTGGCTTCTGCATCGGCTTTCTATGTCTTGGAACAGTGATGACATTTCTGATGCCCCCTTTTCAGGTGCAGGACGAATATATTCACTGGCGAGTCGCCTTGAACCGGGCCGCGAGATTGCTGATCCAGCCCCCAATTGAGAATTCACCCGAGGCCTGTCT
>JBILFA010000126.1:0-9679 GCA_044351795.1 Bdellovibrionota bacterium
TCGATAAGAGATCGTCCTGCCGACTGCCATCCTCGCTTGCGATCGTAGGTTGCCGGTCCCTCCGTGTCATACTTGAGCAAGAGGTGGAAGCCGTGTGTGTAGAGACCGATGCGTGCCAAATTCCAGATCAGCGGTTGGGGTACCTGGTAAATCTGTTCATCGAATACACGAGTCGTCGCGGTCAGGGCTCGGGTTAACGGATTGAGCTGTTCTGGATGGAAACCAAGCTCTCGGGGATGATTCAGCAACAACATCATCTCAGCTTCGTTGAAATGACGCCTGGACCTTCGGATATGGTCGTAGTTGTCGGACATCCATTCGATCCCGAACCACAGACCTTCCAAGGTGTTGGGGGGAAGATGGAACAAGAGACTACCGGAGAGCTTGAGTAATGGTAATCCAAACGTCCGGTGGTCTCGGGCCTTAATGTTTCCCGCGACAGCCTGCGCGGCCGCCGCGAGGGAGAGGTAGGTCGTGTAGACACTCTTACTCTCGCGAAGAATCTTAATAGAGTCACCTAGGAGTTTAGTCGCCACCTCTTCGTCGTGGAAATTGACGACCTTTGATCGCCACTTCATCGCTTGTTTCACTAGTGCCTTGAAGTCGCAGGTGATATCGCGCCCCTTCACGGTATGAACTTCGAAGCTTCTATCAGCGTCTCTCTTCGGCTCAGCAGCACCGTAGCGCGTCAGAAGCTCGACAGTTTTCAAGCAACCGAGCTCAATGGCGTAATCCATGGCACGCGTTCCACTCGTGTTCACCGCGTCCACTGAACATCCATTCTTGAGGAGAGCCCTCATGAGGTCTATGTTGGGAATATCGGTCTGGTCCCACATCGAGCATGCAAGCAGGTGCGTGATAAGGGGCGTATTGTCGTCCGTGTCAACGACTTCGACGAGATTCGGACACCTCTCGAGCACGAGGTGAATTACTGAGCTCCTGGCGTCGTTTACGGCATGATGAAGCAGCGTGCCTCCTCGAATTTCAAGGGGGAGGCTTCCACCTGAATCGAATCGCATACTGAGCCTGGCCCCCAGATCGACGATCGAGTGAAGCACTTCGATCGGAAGCTTCGCCTGATATGCCGCTGCTATCAGTGGGAGATCGTGCGATGGAAGCAAAGACTCTGTGAGGTATTGAATTACTTCCTCCCCCAAAAAAGAGCGCGCTTCCATCAATCGCTTGAGCACACTTCGAAAGATGGCGCATTGCTTCGACAATAACCCTCGACGATGCCAAAATATCGACAAAGAATCATCGTCTTTCCTCGGAATCAGATCATCCAGACACTCAAGTAGTTGGAATACAGTGGTGCCCTCCTGGGGTGGGCTGTCTTCCTTCATCCCCGTGAGAAGATCCCTGAGCCTACTGACGGTTCGTTGTGTCGCTGCAGTCGGGCCCATGAGCGCGAGAGCCAATCCCGATTGAACCTCGTAACGAGTCACGGGGACAATGTTCTTCTCCGTCCAGCAGGTGAGCAGCGGTTCAAGTAGGTTTGCACCCGGATATTGTAGACTGTAGTGGAAAGCCTGTCGTTGAGTGTCGTCGCGAGCAGTTATGTCCGCCCCGAATCTGTCTAAGATCCTGATTGTTTCCGGTAAGGCCTTAGTGTTGGTACCATACTTGAGCGCCAACACCAGTGGAGTTTCGCCTGAGGCAGTTTTCGCATCGAACAGGCTCTGCCGTCGTGGGAGCATCTCTAAAAGAGCATTGTCACCCTCAAGGGCTGCGAGGTGATAAATATTCCCCCCATGTATGAGGTCGGTACGGACCCCTCGTGCACCTACGCGAATAGGAAACGTCTTTGCAAGGTCAAGTCCGAGATTGATCAGGCGGTGCAGTAGCTCTTCGCGCATCCGTTCTCGGTGCAGTGCAAGGACACCACGTCCGACGAATCCGACACTGGTCGTGGAGTTGATCACCTCGAGTCGTTCCGCCTCGTGCGGAAGTTTCTCTATCTCGTTCAGAAGCTTCTGCCCGGCTTTCGAAGTAAGCCGACTGTCTGCCGCCAGTGAAAGCAGTCGCGCGGAGAGATTAAGCAGGACATCGGGCTCAGTGGCTTTAGACGGCGTAGACGCCGATAAAGGAAGTGATGAGGGAATCTTAGTATGCTCGTCTGGAGATTGCTCGCGTGGGTCCATAACATCGCTTACCGTAAGTGGCGGTGATGTTATCCGTCTACAAGGCAAAGATCAAAAGACTCAGAGCATGTATGAGAGGCGTTAATGCCGAAGGGTTGTCGAAAACGACACATTCGTACCCGTTAATACCGCAAATATCAGCGACCTCTCTCTCTCAGGGCCGACTCCCACATCCCTGAGTGCTTGGCGAATTGGGCCGCTAAGAGCTGAAGCCTCTCGTCTTTGCCGCAGAACTTAAGGCGGCCCGCGTCTCCACGTGGATAATTCGCTTCAAGAGCTACCTGTCCGAGATGCTGCACGATTGATTCGTCGACGTTTTGTACGTTGAATTCCTTGAGTAGCACCCCCTGGTACTCAGGATTAGTTATCATACGTTGGAACCCTTCGAGCGCAAGGGTCGAGGAGGCAAAACAGTCTCTCGTGCGCGAGAACTCCGCGTTGGTCTTCTCACCCACCCTGAGTAATTCTCGGTACATCTTGATCTGAGACACCACGACCCGCTCGTCATCGTTAGACGGGTTCAATCCTTGAACGAGCAACATTGGATCGTTTGGATTAGACGGCTGAGACCGCAGTGCAGGGTATCCAAGCACTACAAAGAAGCACACCAGAGCGACGAGCGCCTTGATGTTCGGCGAACGACTGATTGCAGCCCAATATGTATTCAGTTTGTGCAACGTCGTGCGAATCGTACTTATCATTCAACCACTTTTCCGACAGGTCTGAAAAACCAGGCCTGAATCGCTGTTCTTAATGATTGGTCGTCACGCCCTCTCGGGGCCGCAAGGAACTGACGCAACATTTCCGCTACATGTCACGATTTTCCCCCTAAAAGGAAGCGAGCCCCCTCCTCCACCTTTTCGATACCGGTAGGTGTTGACTGGTTGTCCTCATGTAGCCTGCTAACTGTCTGATATTAGGTGGCTTGATCGCGTATTCGCGGCACCATGACTTCTCCCTATTTGCAGCACAGCAAGAACGCGCGCAGGGCACCTCTTCGAACATTACGGAGAGCTATAGTGCCAGATTAATGAGAGAGGCTGGGTTTCCACTATTTCATCAGTGTTTACTCGTGCAGAGTTTATTGTCTTCTTACCTCCCCGCTCTCGCTGATCAATTAGACGACCGAGACGCTAGAGCGGCTCTGGAGCAGATTCCTCGCCGTTGGTAAGCAGGAACAGGACGGGGTCAACTGCGGCGAAACGTCCATTATCGTCCTGGACCCTCGTCTCAAAGTGGAGATGGGGCCCGCTAGCATCCCCCGTCTGACCAACATCAGCTATCCAATCACCCTTCTGAACATCGTCTCCGACCGAGGCTCGATTACGCTTGTTATGCCCGTACACGGTCATCAAGCCTTCACCCCGAACGACCACGATCTTTCCGTAGCCATGGTAAGAATTACTGACGTAAACCACTCGCCCTGCATGTGCCGCCAGGATCTTCGTTCCCTCCGGCGCGGCGAGATCTATCCCTTCGTGGAATTTGCTCCACCGCCATCCGAACTTTGATGAGTAGGTCGCGCCCTGAATCGGCATCACCATGGTTCCGATGTAATGCTTGGCCGGTGCGAGCGAAACGCGACGCAAAGAGGACTTTCCATCCGAATCTTCCAGAAACGGTGACGCTTCCGACAGGGTGGTCCGACCCCGCAACGGCCCCACTGCAGGTATGCGCAAGAGCTGCCCTACTTGGAGCTTTCTCGGATCTCCAATCGCATTGTAGCGCTGTAACTCGTCTGCCGGTATCGAGAATCTCCCGCCGATCTTCTGAAGAGTATCTCCACGCTCCACGATGTAGGTTGCATCGTCTGAACGCGAAAGCGGGCTTGTCCGTATCAAGCTACAACCCGAACAAAAACCCGCTAGAAGGACCACCGCAACGAGCGCACGCATACGCTGCTCTTCTCCCTTATTGGGTCTCGACCTCTTCGAACACAACCCGCTTGTACCCCTCTTCGCCCCTTTTCCACAGCGTCAAGCGATACGAACCTTCAACCAATAGCGCCGCGATCAGCACTCCTCCCAGAGCAAGTTGCGACAACGGAAGCTCATCCTCATGATTCACTCCGTAGGATGTCACGATAGCGTCAAATGGCCCTACCTCCGGCCATCCTTTACGCCCTTCCCCCCTTCGCACGACCACACCGTGATGGCCCAGGGTGTCGAGCTGCTTACGTGAGCTTTGAGCAAAAACACCGACCGTCTCCACGCCAAAGACCTGGCACCCGCCTGCTGCCATTACAGCGCAAAGGTATCCACTACCGAATCCCAATTCGAGGATCCGCATACGACGCCTGAAGTTAATGAGCCCCAACATCCGAATCAGCAGCGATGGGCGCGTGAGCCATTGGCCGTGCGCGAGCGGAATGTCTACATCCTGCGACGCCAACGACCCATACTTCTCATCTACGAAATGAGTGCGAGGCACGGCAGCGAAGCAATTTGTCACGAGACGCTCTACATCCTCGTTCAAGATTCCAGCCTCGCTCACCCATTGGTGTATGTTCTCTCTCCAGGTGGAGTCATCGGCGAGTGGATGGGCGTGTTGCATAGCTCTCGTTGTAATGTCGGGCACACGTTTAGACGCCCCTACATCCTGCCTCCGCGTAAGGTGCACCGGGGCGCCTTTGGTCAGATGGTGGTGTGAGGCATCGCACCGGAGAACTTCCCGGCGTACCCAACAATTCAACACGAACACTGTCTCTTGGAAAGGGGCTAAATAGTCCCTTTTTGTCGTAGAAACGGCTATTTGGACACTGCAGGCACGCCCATCTTCTGAAACAAGATAGGTGGTTGGCTCAGTGGTCTGGAATCAATAGGAAAATCCACTGCCTCGAGCCACGACACATCCTCCGTCTTACGCCCGAATGCCTCGAGTATCTTCGGAGCGGCACCGGGTAAAAACGGCATCAACATAACCCCCAGTGCGTGTATGGCCCGCAAGGAGCACGCCAAGGTAACGCGGGTTGTGTCCATATCGGTTTTACGAGTGCTCCAGGGAGCCTTCTCATCGACATAACGGTTACACTCTCGGGCCAACTCCATTATGCGTTCGAGCGCGCCTTTGAACGAACACCCTTCGAGCTCCGCTGTCGCCTCCTCAAAGGCCGAACGAATACTCGCTTCGAAAGCCAGATCCCGTTCTGTCATCTTACTTCGATCGAGCTCAGGCACCTGTGGCCCGCAGTACTTGAGCGTAAAAGAAGTGATACGATTTACGAAATTTCCGAGGGTGTCTGCCAACTCCGAATTATGGCGACGCTCGAGATCATCAGGCTTATAAACCGAGCGCGCACGTTCGGTAGCGATCGAGGTCAAATAGAAACGCACTGAATCCGGATCGATATTCTCTTTGACGAGATCGCGAACCCATACGGCAGTCCCTCTCGATTTGGAGATTTTCTCCACATCCTTACCAGGGAACTGAATATTGAAGTATTGATTCACCAGCACGCCCTTCGGAAGGGTCACGGTACCTTCGGCGCTCAACATCGCTATCCAGATCACGCAATGAAAAATCGTGTTGTCTTCACCGATGAAGTGCCGAATCTCAACATCCTTCGAACGCCACCACTCGTCTGCTGCGCTCGGGGCGAGCCCCTCTCTTTGACACAACTCCATAGTGTTGGAGATGTAGCCGATCGGCGCATCGAACCAGACGTAAAGCACCTTGCCCTTAGCATCGGGGTCGTCGAGCGGAACCGGGATTCCCCAAGAGAGATCGCGAGTCATCGCGCGCTTTACCAATCCAGTGGAGATGAGCCCCTTTACGTATGCACGTGTGTGATCGCGCAGCTCGGCACCCTCTACCCACGACTCAACCTCGTTCTTGAACTTCGAAAGGTCCAAGAACCAGTGAACCGTCTCTCTAATCACAGCCGGGCTTCCCGAAAGGACGCTCGTGGCATCCTTGAGGCTATCGACATCGAGAACCTTTCCGCAGTTTTCGCACTGATCACCGTTTTGGTTGGGCGTGGAACAGAATCCGCACGTTCCTTGCACATACCGATCGGGAAGGAACGCCGAGCGCGACTCGTCGTAAAACTGACGGGAGCTCTGTTTGACGAAGTACCCCTTCTCGTATACCGCCTTGAAGAAGTCCTGGCTCGCCTTGGCGTGGAACGGATTGCTACTCGTGCCGCTGTAGATGTCGAAGTCGATCTTCATCCCTCGAAAATCCTCCGCTTGGCGAGCGCGGTAGTGATCGGCGACCTCGGCGGGCGTTCTGCCCTCCTTTTCGCCCGTAATCATAATGGCGACTCCGTGATCATCCGAGCCGCAAATAAATCGAACATCGGCCCCAGTAAGGCGTAGGTAGCGAACGTAGACATCTGCCGGGACGTATGCACCACCGAGGTGTCCTACATGAAGATCTCCATTTGAGTAAGGGAGTGCCGCTGTCACGAGGACTTTACGGCGTGGGGTGGTCGGGGTATCGGCATTCATCGTTACGGTTCCTCAGCGCCGCTATCATACCCCCCCCGTAATACCGGCTTGGGCCAAAGGCGGACTTCATAGTATGAAAGAGACAGATTTAGCGCCCTAACCCCGCTTCAGTAAAGCTCCCTCGTCACTTTAGGAGGAAGATGTTTCAAGCGGATCGAGGCCTCGAACTGCACCATGCATAATTACTACAGAATTCTAGGGGTTTCTACGGCCGCTACAAACGAGGAGCTCAGACGCGCATATCGCGTTTTGGCTCGCCGCTACCACCCGGATGTTAATCCGGGTAAGAGCTCCGAGGAGAAGTTCAAGCAGATCGCAGAGGCCTACGCCGTACTTTCCGACGTCACTAGGCGACGGCAGTATGATCTGGAGCTCGAAAAGGGGTCGCAAGAGAGCTTTGCGTCAGCTTTTGAACGGGCTCACGAAGCTTACCGGAAACAACAGCAACGCGCCACAAGCCAACGAGGTACGCGCCCCCAGGCCGCCCAGCCAGGACCGGGACCGCAGCCGACACGAGTAAAAGTTCCGCCGAAGCGCGAAGAAAAGCTCGGAAGAATTGTACGCCTCTCGCGCGACACCTTCCAAAAGCTACGTCAGAAGGTGACGAGTTCAGTCAAAGGACGCGCTACCTCGGAAGCCTCACGGATCTCACAGGTCTCTCTGATTGAGGTGTCAGTATCGATCATCGAGGCCATCACCGGAGTACGTCGTACCGTGGAGGTCTCAGACGACAATGGAGGCCAGCGAAAGATATCAGTCACAATCCCCCCCGGAGTACGATCGGGAAGCGTGATTCGCTTCCGTCGTAAAGAAGACCCCTCTGAGGAGGTGGTCCTTATAATTAGGGTAGCGGCGCACGCCTGGATGTCGATGACCCACAAAGGGCTCACCATTGAGATTCCGATCTCCGTATCCGAGGCTATCCAAGGAGCGCGGATACAGATTCCTTCGCTTGGCGAACCACTTCTCGTTTCGGTGGAACCGGGTACGCAGAGCGGCAATGAAGTGAGGCTACGTAACCAAGGCGTATCGTTCCGCGACGGCACTCAAGGAGACCTCTTCGTGCGTTTTATGATTAAGCTGCCCGAAGCTCCCGAAGCGGTGGGATTAAAGAGCAAAGCGAGCGATCTCGATCAGTACTACGCAAAGCCGGTTCGGCAGCACCTTCCTAAGAGCCTCTTGCAGGGGTGATGACGATGACGACCCGAAGCTCCTTGGCGCCGATCCTCTTTCTCCTACAGACTACGATCTGTCAAGCGATCGCCGTGAGCATTCTCTTCGTCGTTTGGAGCCTCTCCCACTCGCTTGAAGCGTCCCTCGCTTGTAGCGCGCTCATGGGCTTCATAGCCGCACACATACTTGCGCTCTCTCCACCCTGGCAGATACTCAACTCGGTACTCCCCCTCGCGATTGCATCTGCGTTTGCAGTTCAGATACCGGGCTGGGTCTTTATGCTGCTCTTTATAGGGTCGCTTCTTACCTACGCTCCCGCCTTCTGGACTCGGGTTCCGTACTACCCTACCCATCGGGCCGCATACGCGCTGGTCCTGGCTGAACTTCCTATCGATAAACCTTTCACCTTCATCGATATTGGCTGCGGTACGGGCGATCTCTTGTTTTTCCTCTCTGAGCGCCGCCCTCACGGGAGGTTCGTCGGCGTAGAGATCGGAGTACTCCCGTGGCTCATTGCGAAAGTGAAGTCACTCGTGAGCGCTCATTCGGCTGTTTCGATCCGATTTCAGAACATGTGGAAGCTCAATCTGATCGACTACGACATCGTGTATACCTTCCTCTCGCCCGCTCCGATGGAGCGTCTCTGGCAAAAGGCTAAGAGGGAGATGAAACCCGGCGCCTCCTTCATTACAAACTCCTTTCAAACACCTGAAGCCGCGACCTACACCGTCCCTGTCAAACACGAGCGCCAAAGCGCTCTGTATGTGCATAAAATACCGCTCAAGTAGCTGATTCTACAGTCACAGGCGCCCACAGAAGTACAATATGGCTACCTCGGGCGAGCCGTCCTACATAACCCTCCAGGATGACAAGGAGTTGGTGTGTCCGTAGCCTTCAAGCATAGCGAATCAGTGCCCGCCTATCGGCCCCCTGCCGATAGCGCTCGGTATCCTGTTCCCGGATGCGGTAGCGGTACGGCAAAAGTATCACTCCTCTCGTCCCTAGCACTCTCGATCACCCTACACCTCGCACCCCTCGGGATCTTTACCGCTGTTCATTACCTCTACGGCCCATTCTCGAAGCCCCCGCCAGGAGAAGTGATCGTGTACTCCGTCTCACTCGAATCACTTGCTTCTACCGACACGACGAGGGATGCAACCAAAGTAGAGACCCGCGAAGCGAAAAAAAAAGTAGTGGAGCCTTTCACACAGCTCAAACCACGGCCCGAGCGTGACGCATACCACATCAACACAGCGAAGCATGCACCTGCACCCGCTAGCCTTACAGCGAGCACATCGATCTCCAAAGCCGAACACCTCGCGCCCAACGGGAGCAACGAAGAAGGTGCAGCGCTCACAACATGCTCAGAGCGCGCGGAGGCGCAGATGACAGATGTTCGTATCTCGTATCAACAGCTCATCGCATCACTCTTCAATCGAGCCAAACGGTATCCCGACAGCGCGCGCAGGCGACGAGAAACGGGAACTGGTACTATCCGCATACAACTTGAGCCGCAGGGAAAAGTTGTACGATTCAATATCGTCTCATCGACAGGATCTGCGAGCTTGGATGAAGAGCTTGAAGCGATGGTAGAGCGCGCTGCCCCGTTTCCTCCCTTCCCGCAGGAGATTGGCGTGCCCTCGTTGACCTTTACGGTACCGGTTTCGTTTCGGTTGCAAACGCCTTAAGACGTTGGATTGGAGGTTGGCCTGTTGTCGCCTGCCTGGAGGTGTAGCCCGGAGGGGTTGTCGCCTGAAGGTCGCCTGCGCGGAGTTCGCCTGGAGGCCCCCTACTCGCCGCAAGCAACTTTTCCCCTCAAAATCCGATCTCTTCTCCACTATGCCATCACCACCAAGAATCTTGAGCAAAGGGAAGCTTCATCTGATCTCCTCCAGGGTCGAGCAAGGTCTACCCCTC
>JBILFA010000127.1:0-9673 GCA_044351795.1 Bdellovibrionota bacterium
CCAGGGGTGGGGGGACCGGCCCCTAACTATTTTATCCCCCCCCCCTCACCCTCGCTGCGCTCCCGCTCTCTCTTTGTATTCCCCCCTTCTTTTGTTTGCGTAACCCCGCTCAACGGCTGGGCCACACTACCCACTCGATTTTCGAGACTGTAACGCAAACTGTGGATGATGGTTCATTGCACGTGAACGTGGTCGTGCTCGTAAACGTGCACCTACCCGGAATCTAAGCACTTTCGGGTACGTTTACGTTCACGAGCACGTGCAGGTCGCGGGCAATCGAGGATGTGCCATAGATCCCTATTAATGCCGCTTTATCTTTTTGGGTATCCACCACATTTTCAGACGGTTACTATAGTTCCCGTAAAGCTTAAGGGGGCGAATCGTTGATGCCACAGTGTGCTCGTGTTAAGGTGAGAGCCCTCAATGCCGGGAAAGTGATACGTATTCGCCCGTGGTGCAATGGCAGCACGTCAGGTTCTGACCCTGAAAATCGAGGTTCGAGTCCTTGCGGGCGAACCATTTGGTGGGATTCCCGCCCCGCCGTGAAGGTTTGTATGAGGCTATCCCTCGCCTGTTTTTGCTTTTCTCTTCTTGCCTGTGCAAAGCCGAACGTCGGTCCTGTGCAAGAAGGCCAGTCCTCGGTAGTGCTGGATGTAGCCAATTCCTCCAAGGGTGCTATTACCCCGGATGTCCGTAAGCAGTCCGCGGCTCTGCATCACTTCATGCTCGGTCAACTCTCTTTGGGGCAGGAGGACTTCCAGGGAGCGCTCGATAATTTCGTCAAAACCGACGAGTTGAGCGATGAGCCTGCTCCGCTCGTGCACACCAAGTTAGCGGACCTCTATCTGCGTTTCGGTGAGCTTGATAAGGCGCTTGCTGCTAGTCAAAAAGCGATCGTCGAAGATCCTTCGGATCCTTACGTGCAACTGCTCTACGCAGGAGTTTTGGAGGGCCTTAATCGAGACACTGAAGCCGAGCCCGTCTACAAGAAGCTTATCAAAGAGTACCCATCAAAATTCGATGCCTACATACTGCTTTCGAATCTCTATGCGAAGCAGCGTAGATTTGATGAGGGAGTGCAGGTTCTTGAATCCTTGATCATACGCGACCCAGGCGATGCCTTGGGACATTTCTATCTTGGACGCATGTACGAGCAGATGGAGAAATGGGATCTGGCCGAGCACCAATATGTCGCTGTTATGGAGAGAGATCCGACACTGGTAAGCGGCTCTCACGATCTTCTCCGCGTGCTGCTGCGCGCCAAGAAGACTGATAAGGTTAAGTCGATGTGCGGGCGGATTCTCGACAAGGATCCCAACAACATCTTGGCCCGGAAGGTACTCGGCCATGTGATGCTTGGTGAAAGCAACTTGGATGAAGCTCTGAAGCACTTGCAGGTGCTCGAAGGAGTCGAAGGTGACGCGTCTGATACCCGGTTCAAGATAGCGCTGATTCAGATCGAAAAACAGAATTACAAAGAGGCGATTCGAGAACTCAACTTGGTGCTCGCCAAGACTCCTAACCACTCAGAGGCTCGATACTACTTGGCCTCGATCTATGCAGGCTCCGGTCGCCGTAAGGAGGCTGTTGATGAACTGCTGTTAATCGAGAAGGGTAATGAAATGTTCGTCAAAGGACGTACCTTTGCCGCATTCATTTTACGGCAAGACGAGGACCTCAAGAGGGCGCGCAATGTATTGCGAGAGGCTCTCGAAGAGGAGCCGGACAATAAGAATCTGCTCCTGTATCTCGTGGTGGTGCTGCGCGATATGCATGAGTATCGTGAAGCGGAAGGACTCCTGAAGGAGGCGTTGCTCAAGCATCCGAACGAAGAACGGATCCTCTTCAATCTAGGATTAGTGTTGCACGACAGAGAGCAAGAGAGTGAGGCTTTGGTGGTCATGGAGCAGATCGTGAGGATCAATCCCAAGAACGGCGATGCTCTCAACTATGTAGCTTACAACCTCGCGGAAACTAATACGGATCTTTCACGTGCGGAGCAGTTGGCACAGCAGGCCTTGGAGATTAGGCCATTGGATGGATTTTATCTTGATACTCTCGGCTGGGTGCAGTTTCGAATGGGAAAACTCGCAGAGGCCGAGCAGTCCCTGGCAAAGGCAGTCAACTTATCCGGAGAGGACATTATCGTCATAGAGCATTACCTGGAGGTGCTCCTAGCGCGTGATGAAAGAGCTAAAGCGGTCGGTATCATGAAAGCGGTCATGGATCGGAAGCTTAGTAGCAAGGATGCTCAGGATGAAGATAAGGTGAGCGCAAAGGAGCGGATACAGGGTCGCTTGCGCGAGCTGCTTCGCCGTTATCCTGAGCTCGATTCGGTGCAGAAAAGTCAGCTCGGCAGTGGAGGCCGACGTCTTGCCACCACGACTGCTCCGCCTGGAATAGGCGACGATGCGCTGCTGGACGAAAGTGTGAGTAGGTCGAGGTAAATGACAGGATTTGTCAAATGTGGGCGCGGTATCAGTGCCGCAACGGCTCGTGCGCCTTCTCGAGTGCTCCCGATGCTTGTGCTCCTCGTGCCAGCCCTCTTTATGAGCGGATGCTTTGCTCCCCGATTCAAGCCCCCGGGTGACTCCATCCCGGCAGTAGATGCCTCGCGAGTGTGTAGTGAAGCGCAATCTCATCACGCTCCGGTGGCTTCGATGCGAGCGCTGGTTGATGCTACCGTGTCTCGCTCGGATGAGTCGGTGTCCTTTCGATATGTGATAGTGGGGCGCGGTAAGGATCGATTTCGTATAGATATGCTTCCCCTCGAAGGGGCTTTCACCCTTGGGATACTGGTAGTGCGAGATGGGCAAACTCTACTACTCGACGCTCAAGAGAAAACGTTCTCGAAAGCCTCAAAAGAGGCGGAGCTTTTGGAGACATTCCTGGGCTTGGAAGGGATTACTCGGGAAGTAATAGTCGGGCTCGTCACGGGCGTACTCCCCTCGATTGATTGTTCGTCGATGCGTGCGTACCGTGGACGTGACGGCACGCTCTCTATGGTAGACCGCTCTTCACAGGTGGTTTGGCACGTGAACCCTCATACCTTCGCGGTAAACGGCCTTGAAATTCTCGATCGTGATGGCCGTCGCGTGCAGGTGTCGGGAGAGCGCACTGCAGCCCCTCGGACAGGACTTTCGGCTGTTTATCTCTCGATATTTAAACCTCTTGAGGCTCGGGTAGAGATGTTGGTTACGAAGCTCTCAATCGATCCTCCGCTCGCCGATTCGCTCTTCGCCGTGGCAGTCCCTCCGAGCTACACCGAGCGCTGACATCGTGCGATTGGTCGAGGTTATTCCACGCGGTTCTTGATAGACGCCAGTCCTCCGTCCGCTCCGAACACTTGTCCGGTTATCCACGATCCGTGGTCGGAGAGCAGGAGTGCCGCAAGAGGAGCGATGTCTGCCGGCTCTCCCAAGCGACCCACAGGGTGAAGCGCTTTCGAGAAGGCTTCAGCCGACGGATTGGAGGTTATCTTCTCGCTCAATGGGGTCCGCACTAGTCCGGGTGCAATACAGTTTATTCTCAGTCCTTGGCGCGCGTAGGTGGCGGCACTGGAGAGTACGAGTCCGATGATGCCCGCTTTGGCTGCCGCTATCGCCTCGTGATTAGCTAATCCTATGCGTGCGGCAGCCGATGAGAAGAACAAGAGCGAACCTCCCGAGGGCATGGCGCGCACCGCGGAGCGCAGAACCAGAAACGCGCTGACTACATTGATTTGTAGTGTCTGGTTGAACTCTGCTTCGCTTGTGAGGTGGGCAGGTTTGAGGAGGATTGAGCCGACACAGTGCGCCACTGCGCGGATCTCGCCGAGCGCAGATGCAGCTCGT
Organism: Bdellovibrionota bacterium; assembly: GCA_044351795.1. Taxonomy (GTDB): domain Bacteria; phylum Bdellovibrionota_C; class UBA2361; order UBA2361; family OMII01; genus OMII01. Next base: position 3,834 of record JBILFA010000127.1, read on the forward strand.
TCGAAGGTCGCCTCTACCTGTGCAAGTTGAGTGACATCGCATACGCAGCTTCCCACCGCATCAACGGCGCTCTGTGCGTGCTCGAGGCGATGTGCATCACGAGACGCCAAGAACGTCGGGATATTACTTGCTCGGAGCTCCAGTGCGATTGCCGACCCGATTGCTCCACTGCCTCCAAAGATTAGAACTCCACTCATACTCGTCTTATAGCGCCGTCGCACAGAAGGCTCAAGCGTGACTTTTCCAGTATGTGTGCCCCGTCACCATCTGCTTGGAGTAACGATCTCAGATGTGGTCGGAAGATCATCGACTCGCTTGAGCTCGAAGCCTTTGGCGGGTGATAAAATGAGGGGAACGACCTCGGTCGTTACCGAGCTCGTATCGAGCCCAAAGCCGCGTTCTTCACTCAGGCTGAATCGCCGCAGCATGAAGTATCCCTCCATAATGAACTGATCGAACCACGGAAGATTGCTCTCGTACGAAAGTTCCTTGCGAAGAACGACAAAGCGCAGATCACCCGGTATCTCATTCGTTCGCAGAGATCCGTAGCGGCTCAAGAGATCCACCTCTCCGCGCTCCGACATCTCTTCGAGCACCTTTCGGAAGAAGAGATTTATACGCGGCTCTACACGGAAACCCAAATTGAAATCTATGCGAAAGACCTTCTTAGGGATGAGCGTGGTAACTTCGTACTCGGTTGTATACGGTACGTCGAGTACGTTCACATGAATGAACCAGTAGACATCAGCGCGCTTCGGATGAATGTGGAAGAGCGAGTATACAATCTTCGATTCTATGAGCTTCGGAAATGGGGCTCCAGTCATGTAAACTAAATGGGTCGCATATTTCGGTACCTCGATATCTTTACTGAGGCTCTCGAGGGCGGGGAGGTGTTGAGGAAGCGATTCGTATTCAGTGTAGGTGGTTTTGAGCCGTGCGCCGGAGTTCCATGCGTACATAATAAGCGCCACGACCGAACCGATCAGAACCGTGAACCATCCTCCGTGGTGAAGCTTGAGGAGGTTAGCGAATAAAAATCCGCTTTCGATCGATAAATAAATCGCAAGATATACCGCAACAATTTGCCATGGTACGCGTTTGCGAATGAGATAATTCGCAAAGAGTAACGTCGTCATGAGCATCGTGAGGGTGATCGCTAATCCGTACGCCGCCTCCATGTTTGACGATTCCCGGAAATAGAGCACCACGCCGATGCATCCGAGAAAGAGGAGTAGGTTGATGATCGGAACGTATATCTGACCTTTGAGCTCGGTAGGATAAACGATCTTAGCTTTTGGCAGCACCGAGAGTCGCATCGCCTCGGTGGCGAGCGTAAAGGAGCCGCTAATCAAGGCTTGACTCGCGATAACTGCTGCGACGGTGGACATAGCGATGCCGGGAATGAGAAACCAGTTCGGCATGATTTCGAAGAATGGATTGCGGTCTCCGAGCACTTCGCCTTGATGAGCGATGAGCCAGGCGCCCTGGCCGAAATAGTTGATCAAGAGGGCCGTTTTGACGAAAGCCCATGACACTTGGATATTCTCTCGACCACAGTGTCCGAGATCGGAATAGAGTGCCTCGGCGCCGGTTGTACAGAGGAAGATCGCTCCCAGCACCCAGAACCCGTTCTCGTGCATGAAGAGCAATTGGAAGGCATAGACCGGATTGAGCGCTTGCACGATCCACGGAGCACTGAGGATCGATGCGCACCCGAGGATGCTCAACATGCTAAACCATCCAAGCATAACAGGACCGAAGGAGCGCCCGACGATGCGGGTTCCGAAATGCTGGATCGAGAAGAGTAGGGTAAGGATTGCCAGTACTATGGGAACTGTTTGAATGTGTGGGTGAATCTTCCGCAATCCCTCGACCGCCGATGAGACCGAGATAGGAGGCGTGATTATTCCATCCGCCAAAAGCGCACTCCCTCCGATGATAGCCGGGATAAGGAGCCATCGCGCGTTTTTGCGTACTAAAGCGTAGAGAGCGAATATTCCACCCTCGCCCCTATTGTCTGCCCTGAGGGTGAGTATTACGTACTTAATCGTGGTCAGGAGGGTAAGGGTCCAGAATATACAGGAGAGGGCGCCGAGTACGACGTCTTCCGCTATCGGGTCGCTTCCAGCCACTGCCTTGAGCACGTAGAGCGGTGAGGTGCCGATGTCACCGTAGATGATACCGAGCGCTACAAGGAGGCCGCCGGCGGTGACTTTGTTTGGATGGCTCCGTTCAGACATGTGCTAGTAAGTTCCTTGTGAAATCGACGAGATACAAGATTATCTCTTAGATGACTGGAGGAAATAGAGAAAGTTCAAAAAACAAGGGAATGATGTTTGATGGCCCATAGGGGAACCTCGGAAGGCTCAACCTGGGTGATGGTCGTCCTCTACCTGTGAGTCCCGTGTTGGATGCAGTAGGAATAACCAGCGCTCTCGGTAACGGGCAAGTCCGGATGGGAGGTGTATATGGTGGTTTTAAAACTCCTCAGTATCAGTAGGTTACTTCCCGCTCTGTTCGCCGTCCAGGATCGCTTGGGCAACCTTGTTCGAGTCAACCTGATACGTTCCCTTTTGAAGAGCGCACTTTATCCGATCAGCCCGGCGCAGCTTTTCCGCTATCCATTGCAGGGTAACCGAAGTGAGTCCCCTACGACGACATGGTTTTTCTTCGTTGTTCTGATGGTCACTCATACGTTTTAATCCGGAGTACAACCTCAGGGGCTGATGCCCCTTATGTCCTTACCCTTATTAACGCCATTTTTCCGAAAATCTTGACGTTCTGAGGCTTACCGCATGGCTACCTGCCGTGATTAGAAGCTTGAGACTATTGGACGTTTTTTTTCGAAATAACTGCACCTCCTGTTAGGGAGGCAAGCCTTGGGCCCCTCAAGATTTACTTGCAGTTAGGGCGGATGATACTCTGCGCGGGCAGACAGGGGCGGCGGAATTCCCAACGCTTGAAGGTTTCAAATATATCTTCGCTCGGTTTTTGAGCCTGCTGCGTTCTTTTTTAAATTGAAGAGCCTCGGGATTGTCCGGGGCGATTGAATCCCGGAGTGTCATGAAATCAAAAGAAGCCACCGCCATTACACCGCGCAGAGAAGATGATTATCCAGAGTGGTATCAGCAGGTCGTAAAGGCAGGGGAGTTGGCGGAGAACTCAGTCGTCCGCGGTTGCATGGTGATAAAGCCGTGGGGGTACGGGATTTGGGAGAATATTCAACGCAGTCTCGATCGGATGATAAAAGATACCGGGCACAGCAATGCGTACTTCCCACTCTTTATTCCGCTGAGCTTCCTTGAAAAAGAAGCTGCTCACGTAGAGGGCTTCGCTAAGGAGTGTGCGGTGGTAACTCACCACCGACTCGAAGCCCGAGATGGTAAATTGATTCCGGCCGGCGAGTTGGAAGAGCCGCTCGTCGTGCGCCCGACCTCTGAGACGATTATCGGCGAGTCTTTTGCGCGCTGGGTTCAATCGTACCGAGATCTACCACTGCTTATTAATCAATGGGCGAACGTCGTGCGTTGGGAGATGCGTACTCGTCTCTTCCTCAGGACCTCGGAGTTTCTGTGGCAAGAGGGACACACCGCTCACGCCACCCAAGAAGAGGCAGTTGAGGAGACCTACAAGATGTTGGAGGTGTACAGGTCGCTGATGGAAGATGTACTCGCCATACCGGTTATTCAGGGTGAGAAGATCCCCGAAGAGCGCTTCCCCGGTGCCGTAGATACCTACTGTATCGAGGCTATGATGCAGGATAGGAAGGCTCTTCAGGCGGGAACGTCGCACTTCTTAGGGCAAAACTTCGCAAAAGCCTCCGACATTAAGTTTCTCAATCAAGCTGGTGTTATCGAGCACGCTTACACGACCTCCTGGGGCGTCTCCACCAGGCTTATCGGCGGCATGATCATGGCGCATGCCGACGATGATGGCTTGAGGCTGCCGCCGAAGGTTGCACCGAAGCACGTGGTCATAATCCCTGTTGTTCCCAAGCCTGAGACTGAAGCAGCCGTTTTCGAGTACGCTGATTCTATCGCCAAAGAGCTCCGTTCTCGTGTCTTCAACGGACATCCGATCGAGGTCATCGTTGATCGGCGGGACATTAGAGGTGGTGAAAAGAGCTGGGAGTGGATCAAAAAGGGTATCCCAGTAAGGCTTGAGGTCGGTCCTCGCGACATCGAATCCAAGCAGGTCGTGATCTACCGTCGCGATAAGGCTCCGCGCGATAAGGCGTTCGTGAGCATGAACGAAGTTGTCGAGTCGATGGCACATACGCTCGAGGACATTCAGCGCTCGTACTTCGAGCAGGCCAAGGCCTTCCGAGATAGCCACATCAATCGGGATATCAAAGACTTCGAGGAGTTCCGACGCTTCTTTACCCCTACGGACGAGCAGAAGCCTGAGATTCACGGCGGCTTCGTTCTCGGAAAGTGGTCAGGAGCGCCTGAAGCGTTGGAAGCCCTCGCTGAGTTGAAGGTAACGGTGCGATGCATTCCACTTGAACAGAGCGGCACAGAGGGGCGGTGCGTCATTACCGGGAAGCCCGCCACGAAGGATGCGATCTTTGCCAAGGCCTATTAGGAAGGAGAAGGAAGAGTAGTATGGATGCGGGCACGGTAGCGGTAGCGGCATTTTACAAGTTTCTCTCGATCTCCTCGGAGCAGGTTGCTGAGGTTCGTAACGATTTGGAGCGATTCGCTACAGAGCACAATCTGAGAGGATTGGTTGTTCTCGGCGTCGAGGGGATTAATGCAACGGTGGCCGCAAGCCCAGAGGTCATCGCCGCCTTAAAAGAGTTTGTCCGTGTTCGTCTCTCGTCTCCCGATATTGCCTTCAAGGATTCGATAGCGGAGAAGATGCCCTTCGCGCGCTTCAAGGTCGATGTGCGTTCGGAGATCATAACGACCAAGAATTTCGAGATCTCTATCGAGGATTCCCTCGGTACGCATCTATCCCCACGGGAATGGCACGAGATGATCGCTTCGGATCCTGATGTGGTGGTGGTAGATACCCGCAACGAGTATGAGACCGAAGTTGGGATCTTCGAGGGGGCTGTCGATCCTAAGATAAAGAAATTCAGCGAATTCAAGGAGTATGTCGAGGCTAACGGGCTACCCAAAGACAAAAAGTTGCTGCTGTACTGCACGGGTGGAATTCGATGTGAGAAGGCCGTACCGGAGGTGAAGCAACTCGGATACGAGAAGGTATATCAGCTCGAGGGTGGAATACTGCGTTATCTCGAGGAATACCCTGAGGGGTATTTCAAGGGGGAGTGCTTTGTGTTCGACCATCGTGTGGCGGTCGACCATCACTTGCAACCTTCGAAAACCTACAAGCTGTGCCCTCATTGCGGTAATCCCGCTCGTGAAGCGATCGAGTGCAATCGCTGCGGCTCAGCAGCGATCGTTTGTCATCGCTGTATCGAGCGGGAAGATCTCAAATCATGCTCGAAGAACTGTGCTCATCACATCCGGCTGCGTAAGGAGCGTGAGGCGAAGTCCGCTGCTCTTTGAGCTCGTACAATGCGCAGGCATCCTATTCACCTGACGGTAGTCATAATTGCGAGGCTTCTGCTAGTTTGAGGAGGACATGGATGGCATGGGTCCCATAGAGGGCGCTAGGGAAGTAACAAGGATGGATATATCGTATCTTACTTCCATCCCGCGTGCCTATGGTCGGAATTACTTGAGTAGTCGGCGGTTTCCAGTGATGCTTGCTCTACAAGCGAGCCGAGCCGTACCTTTTTGCACGTATCGTGGACAGACAATACGTAATGCTCGTCCCGGACCAAAAAGGTCAGCGACGTTGGGTGCGAACTACTATAGCGTTTTTCAAAA
>JBILFA010000128.1:0-9627 GCA_044351795.1 Bdellovibrionota bacterium
TACTGCCGACGAGTAACGCCAGTCCGAGAGCTAACCGCCCCCAGACGGTACCCGTGGACGTGTCAGAGTCCTTAGCTGCTGGTGCTGTCCGAGTTTGAATGGCATCAGGCGGCATTTCGACCTTCATTCGACCTTCAGAGGGCTAGTACGTCAACGCAATCACTCCTTGCGGCATGGCGCCCGCAACAACAGATGGAGAAGGGCCTCTCACGTATCGTGGATTGACGCCTCCCTGCTTCAGAATTGCTTGCAATGTGGGTGCCTTTGAGGGGCTAGCGTATGCTCCTGCAGGGACTTAACCCGTAGGTAGGCCAAAGCGCCCTACTATATACTGGTGGAGGAATAGCTGTCGACTAATCGTCGAGTCCAGGCGCGAGTAGGCGTTTTCGATATGTACCGGTTCGTACCTGTTCGAATTGGAGTAGGGTGCCTCCATTCTTCACGCTGCATTTTCAGGCTGTAGTAGGTTGCCGGCTCGGGTATTTACTCCATAATCCTTCACGATAGTGACATCTACCAATTGTAATTCGACCATGACCAGCCCAGAGATCAATCGGCGAAGCTTCTTGACGGTGTGTGCGGCAGCGGCGAGCGCCCTGACTCGCGGCGTCGAGAGCCCGCTGCTCGCAAACGAAGTGCTCACGCCGATAACCCCTGTACGCGAGAAGGGTGTCGGAGCTACCGAACTGTCACAAAAGGTAGTAGCGCTCGTCAAGGAATTCGAAGGCCTGGCGCTGACTGCTTATCGCTGTCCAAGCGGGAAGTGGACTATCGGGTTCGGCCACACCGAGAATGTCCGGAAGGGAGACACCTTGAGCTCGGTCGACGAAGCCGCGAAGCTTCTTATGAAGGACATGGATTCTCACCGCCGGGAGGTTCTTCGAGTCTTTAGTGGCGTGCCGCTAACACAGGGTCAGTTGGATGGCCTTACCTCCGCGAGCTTTAACTGCTGGTGTCTCAAGGGTGGCGAGAGCGGTTTTGCGAAGCGTGCTGTTCCCGAGCTCCAAAAGCTCAATCGGTTGCAGGATTCCGAGGAGCGCATTGAATGCGTCAAGAGTGTGGTCACCCATCTTTGTAAGTACAACATCAGCAACAAGAAGTTCATGGATGGGCTGATGCGTCGCCGCTTATCTGAGTCCCTTATGATCGCGGGTGCAGAAGACCCGGTAGTTAGTCCTGGCGATTACATGGACTTGAAGAAAGCTCTTGTACAAGTAGCTGACGCGGTTCCAACTAAGCTGTTACGGAATATGGTCGATCTCGCCTTTCGCTTGAAGGGTGTGCGGACGGTTTAGGCAGGAGAGACAAACCCACCATTCATGCTCCGACCTCGACCAAGAACAGGTTAAAGCGGCGAGACCCTGAGATGAGACACACGAAGAACTTCGGGACACAAAAGCCTGATTCCCTCAGCTTGCGAACAAAATCAACATCGCTCCTCGCGAAACAACGCGAATGCGTTGTTGTGCCTTGCCTCCCTACAGGACCTCAACGGCCATGCCTATCTCCAGAGCCTCAAACAGTCCTTTGAGGTCTCCCTCCGCCATCTGTATGCCCTGGAGGTCCGCACAGGCAGCGGGGCCGCTGTGAATGGGAGTCTGGTCGTTCAAGAATACAGTGTAGGCTCCCAAAGCTCCACGACGGAAACGCTCCTTGCTCCCTTCAGGTGGAACCTCCAAACCTCTGCTCTCGAAGTAGGAATCAGGCGCATACCAGAGCGGAGCGTGCTGCTTGAGCGCTATCGAGTATGCTCCCTTTTGAAGGGTTTCCAAGCCGACGCCTTTGAGCTCTCTCCTCTCTCCTTCGTGAGTTACGAACACCATCTTGTCGGAATTTTTGTAAACTTCAAGCCGCGGCGCGCGCTGAGTATGCTTCGTCGGCATGAACCCGAGTAGTGGTTGACGACTTGTCAGTGCAGCGACGCCGGGAATGGGTCGGGAGAGACCGATCGAACCGCTTTCCAACAAATCCTCGACAGACGGCACACTGCCCTGAAAAATGGCGCAGCCACTGAGCAGCAGCGGCAGGAGTGTTGCGGGCAGGGCTCTCGCACTCCACAGCGGTTGTGCCGCGACACCAGGTGGTAAGTTCGTGCGTTTCGAGATCTTCATATTCACAGTCGCATTGCTCAGTGACGGTAGACGCCTGTCATACCAGACCATGTTGACAAGTCAAATATTCATTGCATTGGTTGAAAGCTGTTTACCATCGTCGTCTTGAGTTAGATGCCGCGGCAAAGTATATCGATTTGTCTCATCTTGCCCGCGTTAATCAGAGAGCACGAGATTTTTAAGGCCCAAATGAGACGATATTTGCATTTTGTAGGGCGAGTCATTTAAAGGTGTTAGAGGGTTGTTTTGTCGAAACAGTGTTTTGCGTCAGGTTGATCTGCTTGCCTCCGCGCTAGGTCTTAGGCTGTACTGGGGCCAATGAGGTTGGCTTATGAAAACAGCTTCTCCCGTAACACAAGGCCTGCGCCCAAGCATGTTCCTGTCGGCGCAGAGGATTTTGACGCTCTCAGTAGCAGTGATGGTACTCACCTCATCGATAGGGTGCGGATTCATCTCGCGCAGGGTTCTGCCTTTGGACGAAGGTAAAGAAGGGGCCCTCGACAATGCGGTAACACCGGCTACCGAGCGACCGCAGTTCGTCGTGTCGTCCAAGAGCCCCAAGCAGCTACCGGTGCAAACAGCTCGGGTTCTGCCCAAGCCTGAATTTGGGCTGACGCCTGAAGTTCAACGTGAGCTCGATAGGTACATGGCGCAGGATCGTATGACGGTGTTGCGAGTGCTCGACCGCCATTCCGAGCATGTTGGGCAGCTCGGCAAGCTGTTCGAGGATGAGGGGGTGCCGGCGGAGCTTCTCAGCGTTGCTGCTGTCGAAAGCCAGTTTAACCCGCAGGCGAAGAGCCCGGCAGGGGCTCGTGGTATGTGGCAGTTCATGAGATCTACCGCGCAGGTGTATGGCCTCAAGATATCGGGCCGTAAGGATGAACGAACGGATCCGCTTTTGTCGACGGTAGCCGCAGCGCGGCATCTTAGAGATCTGTTTTTGAATTTCAATGATTGGCATCTGGCGCTGGCAGCCTACAATGCAGGTAGTGGAAGCATTAACCGGGTAGTTGCTCGTCGTGGTGATTCGGACTTCTGGAGTTTGGCCCGAAGCGGAGAGATACCTCGCGAGACTAGTCGCTTCGTGCCCCGAGTTATAGCGCTCTCGATGATCGTGAGCGATCCGGAGCGTTACGGGTTCGATACCGTCAAGCTGGTCAGCTAACAAGGTGTTACATCGAGGAAGCCGTTTTTCAGCAACCTGCTAAAACCCGGCGGAGATAGATCCCAGTAGTCCCAAGACTGTATCGAGGTCCTTGGGAAATACCGACTCGGTTAACACTTTGTGACCTGTGAGTGTGACGAGAACATCGTCTTCGATCCGCACACCGCATGCTGGCAGGTGACCTGCAGGCTTACTGAAGTACAGGCCCGGCTCGATAGTCACGACCATTCCCGGTTCGAGCCTCTCGAGTCGGTCGCCGCTTGATGGGCCGACGTCGTGCACGTCTAAACCGAGGGAGTGTCCGATGCCGTGAGGGAACCACGGACGGTAGGCAGCCTTGGTCATGAGTGCTGAAAGCTTTCCTTTGAGAATCCCTAATTCCTTCAGTCCGTAGGTGAGCTCCATCGCAGCGGCTTTGTACACATCTGAGATCAGGGCCCCCGGTTTTACCTTAGCAATCGCGCACTCCTGTGCTCGCAGTACAGTGTCATATAAATAACGTAGGGCCGGATCGATTGAGACTCCTACAGGCACGGTTCGCGTGACATCTGATGCATACATGTCGCGCTCGGCACCCGTATCGACTAATAACAGCTCCCCATCGCGGAGCTTCCTGTTTAAAGCCCGATAGTGGAGAGTCGCAGCCGATCGGCCGGTAGCTACGATCGTGCCGAACGCCGGCTCTGCCCCCTTTGATCTGTAAGAGTAATCGATGAATGCCCCGATCTCCCGTTCGTCTGCGCCGCCCCGAACCAAGGGCAGCATTCCGAACAGGGCATCACTCGTGATCTCGGAGGCCGCTTCAATCAGTGCTATCTCGGAGGGATCCTTGTACAGGCGAAGGTGAGCAGTGAAGCGCTCGACCTCCGCCAATGTCGTCGGCATACCTCGTAGAGCGGTTACCGAGCGCTGAGAAATCTCGGCCTTGAGAGCTGAGCTCGCTGTGCCATTAATAGATTGTACGTAGATCTTCTCCACTCCGCGCACCAATCCGACCAGCGCTTTGAGGGCATCCTTCGTGAGCACGAGCTCCGCAGAGATATCCTTTGCGAGGGATTTCAAGTTGACCTGCTCGCCGTCCCAGACCTTCTTGACCGGATCGTGGGGCGGGGCCACGAGAGTGACAGGAGTCTTCGAATGAGGATTCAGAACAAGGGTGGTCTCCTCGGCGTATGACCCGGTGAAGTAATATAGGTCGCTGTTTTGCCTGAATGGAAAATGCGTGTCGCGTGAGCGGACGCAGAGGGGATTGCTCGAGATAACGAGCGCCTCTTTCTCGCCGGCGCGTTTCAGTAAGGTGAGCGCTTTCTTGATTCGTGCTGCGTAGGGCGTTTTCATTCTTAAAAGTCCGAAAGAGTAAAAACTTTCTGGGGTCGTGCCAGCACCGAGCTATGCCGGTGGCTCTCCCTCGACTACTTTGATACCCTCTGAGGCCATAATGGGCGAGGGGTTTTCTCGTGTGGTCCCACTATGTCTCCGATGAGGTGTGACGTTATGTTCTCTCTATCAATCCCGCTTGCCGGTGACTGGATTGAGCCTGTGTATCAACATGTGCATCACGGGCGCACTTTCTTTCTGTTTGAGCGAGCTCGATTGGCTCTTCTCGAAGCTATGGGCATGCCCAACGATGCGCTGATGCAGCGCGGCCAAGTTTTGGTGATAACCAAAGTTGAGGCTGCCTATAAACGGGAGGTAAAGGGTGAGTCAGTAACGGTCACCTGTGACAAAGCCCGCCTAGACGGGCGCGGGTTGGTGATTCATCAGCGCATACTCAACGAAAAGGGCAAGGCTGCCGTCGAAGCCGTGATCGAATCAGTCTTTATGGATATGAACACGAAGCGCGGCATGTTCCCGCCAGAGGATTTTCTAAAGGCATACAGGTCCTTAGCGATATTTTCAGAGTAAAGGGGAGGGGGTCATGTTGACAGTTGGACCCCGCTAAAGTAGGGTTGCGCGGCTATGAAAGATAACATTCATCCCAAGTATTTTGATGCCACTGTGTATTGCGGTGGTTGTGGCGGCTCCTTCAAGACCGGAGCAGTTTTGCCTGAGATCCGTGTAGGTGTGTGCTCACAATGCCATCCTTACTACACCGGTCAGCAGAAGCTTGTTGATACCGAAGGACGTGTAGACCGGTTCAAAAAGAGATACGGTACTAAGACTCCAGCTACACCTGAGACTTCGGCGACGCCTGAAGCCGCTTCTTAAGCAAGCGTACACGACGATGCGCCTCTTGTGCCGAGCGCTTCTGGTCGTTGTAACGGCCCTCTCCTTCGGGTGTACCGGAGGAGAGAGGACCGGAATATCCCCCTCTGATAAAGCCCCTAACATTAAAGGGGTAGACCCTGCGGGAAACCCGCTCACTCTCTACGACATTAAAGGTAAGGTTGTCCTAGTTAACTTCTGGGCCACCTGGTGTGCACCCTGCATGCAGGAGTTGCCGCATCTGCAAGCGTTGTATTCCGCGCTGAAGGGGCGTGGCTTTCAACTTGTAGGAGTGGCTATCGACGACACAGCCGAGAATGTGAAAGAGGCGCAGCAGTCTTACGGAATAACCTTCCCGATCTTGATCGAAACCGGCGGCACCAGTAAGCGCCGTTACGAACTCAAAGGGTTTCCCGAATCGTTCGTGCTCGATGCCGAACATCGAGTGCTCCTTATTCAGGATCCGGCGGACGGATCTGCGGTGACGAAGGTAATCGGTCCCCGTGATTGGTCGTCGACCACCGCCTTACAACTCTTCTCCACTCTGATTGAGACACAGTCAACACAGAGGAGCTCCCCGTGATACCGAATGTGATCGAGATTGGCCCCATTCCGATCCGGAGCTTCGGGCTCATGGTTGCCTTGGCCCTCTTTGCAGGCGCCTTGAGGCTGGCGATTAGTTTCAAACGCTACGGTCTCGATACTCGATTGGCGGAGCGTTATGTTACCGCCGCAGGTATATCCGGTCTCATAGGTGCGCGGCTCTGGTTCATCGCGGAGAACTGGTCTGAGTTGCGACACGATCTCTTCGGTGCGCTGTTCTCAAGTGCGGGCTTCACATTTTATGGTGGATTCATTATCGCCGCGGCCGTCGTGTATTTCATCGCCAAGCGAGACGGCACAGACATATCGAAGTTTTGTGATGCCTTGGGCCCATGCTTGGCGCTTGGGTACGCCGTGGGGCGTCTCGGTTGTCAGTTGTCCGGTGATGGAGATTACGGGATTCGGACGACAGGATGGTGGGGGATGTCGTATGCGACAGGGGTAGTTCCGACATTGCCTGGGGAACTCGTGTATCCAACGCCTCTCTTTGAATCGTCGATAGCACTTCTTGTTCTGTGGGTATTGTCGTGGGTCGAGGTGCAGCACAATTTTCTTTCGGGCCGCTTCCAGCGCTTCGGCCTCTATCTCGTGTTGATATCGATTGAGCGTTTCGTGGTCGAGTTCTTGCGACCGAACGTCAAGGTACTAGCGGACTTTAGCGAGGCGCAGGTGATCGCGGTGGGGTTGGGAATAGTCGGCGTGATTCTTCTCTCGAGCGGAGGTTTGAAAAACTCTTCGAGTGCCGCTGACGCGCCGTAATCGGTCTATATTCGATAGGTAAACCCTGCGCGAGTGCGAACTTGGCGTAGCCAAGGTGCTCCCCTCCTTCCTGAGGATCATCGAGCGCCTCAATGAACGCCACGTCTTTCTTAAGAGCAGCTTAGAGCAGTCGCCCCAACGGCGGGCGTAATGTCGAGGTTCTGTAGCGCGTCGCTCTCGACGGTTGCATCACCGGATACCTCTACTGTTTCCTCGTTACCTGCTACGGAGGTAGTCATCGTCCCGGAAATCGCACCATCAGTCACGGTGATATCGGTGCTCACCGATACAGGTTCACCCTGGCTTCCATCGTCGAGCGTTGATGTTTGAAAGGTGATCGAGAATTTTCCGCTTTCGGGAGATGTCACAGTGACGGTGTCAGCGACATATACGGTAAGCTCTGAACCCTCTTTCGGTACGATTTCGAGAGTGCACTTCGACAAGGCGCTGCTGGGTGGGGTCGGCTTCGTAGAGGTGACAGCTCCGTTGAGAATTGTCGTGAATTCCCGATTGGGATGGAGCAGCGTGGCGACAACGGAATAATTAAAAGGGATCGTTGCCATCTCCGACGTAACCTCGAGGCCGATAGGGCCCGGAAGCTCAACCGAGCGTAGCTGAGATGACATCAGCTTGCGATTTACAAAGAAGTCGAACCGGATCGGATACTTCTGGTATTCCTCATTCGGGATGTAGGCGTCTGCGAGCAGCGTTGTATTTGCTTTCCCGCCGCGAGCGCCGCTGCTATCGGTTTGGTTGTGGTGCGTTCCGACCGTAAGCACAGGACCGCGACGCTTTTTGTCGCTGTCGCCGGAGATACCTTCCGTCGTGAGCGCCGGCTCTGCCGATACCTGTGCGTAGGTGTTTGGGGCGGTGAGAGCGATAATGGTGAAGAGCAAGGCCGTTATGAAAGGCAAAGCGCTAGGTGTCATATAAATCCCCCTGGTTCTCTGCCATAACAGGCTGCGGAAAAATGCTCTTCTGCTGCGAAATCCGATCTTTCGGCGCTGGCCGAAGATGAGAGCGCGAAAAAATCCTCAATGTATCGCAGCGGATACACCTGCGGTTTTTTCACGCTCTCATCTTCGACCATCACCAAAACCTCGAATTTCTCGCTACGAAGCCATTTTTCCGCAGCCTGTTAAGGCGGTTTGAGCAGAAACCGTATCGTCTTTGATGATCGGCGCATAATCAAGGGTCCTTGATGTAAACTACGACGGAGTCCCACATCAAATGATCCGTCAGCGATATCGACAAGAACGATGTTTGCTTAGTTGGGGTCGGGAAATTCCAAACAGACGACTCTTTTTCGGTCTTTTGGCTCCTAGGCTAATGAGGCAACATATTTCTCTCGGAAGGATTTCAAGAGAGATTTTTTTGCACCATGGTTTTATTTTTGGCCGGTCGAATGAAGGTGGTGAGGCTCTGTGCAGTATTGCTAGCTGTCATCTACCTAGTACCGGGTTGTGGTGTTATCAAAAAGAAGCCTGAAAGCGAGGCGAGTGGGCTGAATCTCGTTGGAAAGCCTCTTCCTCCGGAGGAAGCCAAGGAGATCCTTTCTGAGCTAGGTGGTAATTTCGCGTATGGTCCTGGGCTCGGGGATACCGCAGTGAACGTCGGAACGGTGGTGCTCTTTCCTCCGTACGCCGTCTATCTCGTGGGTAATGCGCTGCTCTCGTTCAGCGGATACGAGCCGATCACAGTGTCCTCGTTATTACCCGAAGAGGATGGTAAAAACTGGTCTGACTCGTACGATCAGCTCGTATCGGGGCCTGGTAAGATGGTAGCTGCTATGGCTGGGCGGGAGTATCGCTCACGAGAGGTCGGTAAGATCAAGATGCAGGAGCTCTTGAAACGAATTGAAGTCGAGCAACAGAAAAGCGATCCCGCTATGGTCAAAGGATTTCGTCAATGAGTGTTCGCATCGGGCTTGTCATTCGCCCTGGTAGTCCCAAGATTTCGAATTTGGCTCGTGAGGTGCTGTCCTGGTGTGCACAACGCTCCCTTCCGGTGGATGTCGATGTTCAGACGGGTAAGGTGCTCAAGCTTACGCAGGCAGGGATATCCGCCAGAGAGTTGGTCGAAAGAGCCGATCCGATCATCACACTCGGAGGTGATGGGACACTGATAGGTGTAGCCCGCCACGTTCGCGGTACATCGCCGGTCTTCATCGGAGTCAACTTCGGTAACCTGGGCTTTCTCACCGAGGTTCCGCCGGATGAGCTATTCGCGGTTTTCGAGCAGGCGCTCCAGGGCAAGGTGGCTTGCGCTGAACGTGTGCTGCTGACCGTGCAGTTAGAGCGAGATGGCAAGGTGTTCTTCGAGAGTCAGGCGGTAAACGATGTCGTCGTACAGAAAGGAGCGCGCTCTCCACTGCCTGAGCTTGACCTCTCGGTGAATAAACAAGATGTCGCGCGTATCCGTGCCGATGGGATTATCTTTGCGACACCAACCGGATCCACCGCGTACTCGTTGGCGGCAGGCGGTTCGATAGCGCACCCCTCCTTGAGCGTCATTTTGGTTACGCCGATATGTCCGCACTCGCTCACTAACCGTCCACTCATTCTACCAGGGTCTGTCAGCATTCAGGTTAACTTGCCGCGCTTTCAAGACGAAGTTCTGGTTACTGTCGATGGGCAAGTGTCAGAGCAGCTCAAGCCGGGCGATGTTGTACGAGTTGGGCAGGCTCGCCAGACGGTGAAGTTCGTGCTTTCGAAGGAGAAAGGCTACTTCGATATTCTGCGCACAAAGCTCAACTGGGGTCGGCCGAATCGAGCGGACTAGTGC
>JBILFA010000129.1:0-9562 GCA_044351795.1 Bdellovibrionota bacterium
GCAGCTATCACAGCCAGAAATGGTCACTTGGCTGTGACTTTCAAACATCTCGGGTCACAGTTGTGTATGGCTGCGGCGATGATTCCGATACCGAGTTAGCGACAGTTGGGGTGTACCAGAGATAGGGGGCGTTTCCTCCAAATGTTGAGCAAGCTTTCGTTGTTGAACCTCGCTCAATCGACATTCGCTCCCTTGGTAGTCATCAGATACCACGTCCTCTAAGCCACCTGCTTGGTATCTCTTTAAGTAGTTGGCGACCGTATTTCGGCTTAAAAACAGATACTCTGCAATGCTCTCTGGTGACTTGCCTGCGTCGAGCAACACAATGCACTTAATTCTATCTCAAGAAGCGCGCATAGCGCTTGAAGCCGTAGCTCTTTCTCCAGTAATGTGCGTTCCTGCCTGGTTAAAAATCGACCCACACATTAATAATCTTACTTTTTTCAACGCCTAGATAGACCCGCGCTGCGGCCCGAGTGTTTTTTGTCTTTTACGGCGCAAATGGGCCCGGCCAAGATTGCGCTCGCCCTGCTATTGCGAGTGATTTTTTTTCAAAAATCACTCGCGCAGGGTTTAGTAGTATCGTGAGAGCCGCATTCACAGCTTGCGAGGTGCAGTGCTCTCGTGTCACGTTGCTGTGACGTGTTGCTCTGCACCCTACGCTCATGAATGCTCTGCGTTTTATCCTGCAAAATCTTGGTCCCTTTCGACGGCGCTTTCTTTTGCTTCTCTGCTCTGCAGCGATCGATGGCGTGGTTTTGTTTTCAATTCCGCTGATTCTGGCTGAGTTGACCAGGGGCACCTTCACCGTTGAACAGTGGACTCGTATCGTACCGGTGCTTGTGTCGTGCATGGCGGCTTCGATCGCCATGCAGTGGCTAGTGCGCCGCTACGGTGAGGCCATGGGGCGGCACTATACCAATCATCTACAACTGCACTATTTCCGATTGGTCGAACAACAGGAGGTCTCCGTCCTTCAAAAGCATCACTCAGGGTACATCCTCTCGCTGGTATCCCGCGTGACAGGGAACGCGGGCTCGTTGGCGGTCTCCCTGATCTGGCTCTCCGCACACATCGTAGTGGTCACGACGCTGTTCTTCATATTCACAGCCCGCGAATCGGTGCCGATAGCTCTCTTAAACCTCGTCTTGATGGTGGTGTTTCTCCTCGTAAGTCTGTGGTTCTCGGCGAGGATGGTGCCCCTACTCGCAGAACTTAATGTCGCTTCCGCTCGAGCCGGACAACGCTTTGTCGATGTGATGGGAAATATCCTAACCGTCAAGCGACTACGGCTACGCCGCTTCGCTTTCCAGCATCTGCAGACGGCTCTCGATGTTGTCGACAAACAGGTTAAGACCGTACAACTTTTTCATGCCAACCGCTGGGCAACGTTACACTCCATCTTCGCTATGGCTTTTCTGGGAACGATCTCCTTCTTGCTGTGGCGGATATCGCACGGGGCAACGAGTGCCGCAGTTTTGGTACTCTTCATCTCGGCTTACGCCACTTTGCGAGGATACGTGGAGAGACTTTCCGAGATGATGAAAGACCTACTGGAGCTTGGAGGATATATCTCGACGTTATCTGAGATCCTCACGCCGGTGCAGCCTCACGCGCTGCTCGGCTGCGGCAAAGAATGGCAGACGATAAGCGCGCACAACGTGTCCTTCACCTATCCCGATAGCGGAATTACGCTCTCAATCCCCGAATTTACCCTTTCAAAGGGAGAGATCATCTGTATCACCGGCGAATCCGGACAGGGAAAGAGCACACTGTTGGCACTCATAGCGCACCTCCTACGGGCCCACACCGGAGCACTTTCGCTCGATGGCACTCCGTACAGCGAGAGCGAGGAATATCTTGATCAACTCTTTGCGATCACCTCTCAAGAGGTCGACCTCTTCGCCATGAACATCCGTGAAAACTTGCGGCTGGGACGATCCATTCCGGATGCGCAGTTGATTGAGGTGCTGGACTCACTCGCTCTTGTTCCTTGGTTGAACGCGCTGCCTCAGGGCCTCGACTCGGAGATCGGAGAGCGCGGGGTGCGCTTGTCCGCAGGACAGCGGCAGAGGATTAACCTCGCTCGTGCCCTCTTGCTGGATCGGGAGATCCTGCTCCTCGACGAACCGACCTCACATTTAGATCGAACTACTGAGCGTCTCGTCGTCGATGCTTTACGACGCGTCGTGGTAGGAAAAACGGCAGTCATCGTCACTCACCGTGAAGCTGTATTGAGCCTTGCTACTCGGCGTTACGAGGTCTGTCAGGGGACGGTGTATCCCCGTAGCGGAAAAACTCACTGAAATACCCTAGAATTTCCAGATGATCGAAACTCCACCCCACGCCTTGTTGGCTGCGGCCCCGTCTTCGCTCCCTGTGTACGACAGCATTGGTCGAAGAGTCACCGGCCCAACATCCACATCCGTTGAAACGCCGGAGGTGATCTGCACCAAACCTCCGTGCTCATACACCTGCTCCGCGTGTGACGCAAATCCCAAGCTCGAGAAGAAGGTGAGGTTGAACGCCCCTTCCCCGCTCTGTCTAAAGGTGTGGCTCAGGGAGATCTCGTAGTAGAGCGAATCGAACGCATCGTAATCCCAATACACCGCAAAAGACGGAGAGAGGATCGTATCCAGCGAGAGGGCTCCCCACAGCTCCGATGTAGAGTTAACCGAATCGGAACGCTTGGGGTATCCATACCAGTACTGTCCCACGGAGAAGGTAAAGCGAGAGTACGTATAATCGTAGGCTAGCCCCTGATCCATTACGAAGTAGGTATCGGAGCTTTGCCCTCCCTCGAGAGGAGCCAAGAACCACAACAAGCCGGTGACAGTCCCATACTCACCAAACGAATAACGCGGTTGAATTGAGGGTTGCAGATTGACCCCGTCGTATAGGTGCCGTCCTCTGAAAATGAAGGTCGAGTAGATGGAGGTGTTGAGGTCGAGGTCAAAACCGCGGTAGTCCTTGTAGCGATACTCTATAGGGGCATATGTCACCGCATCGGGGGCCTGTTGAGCCTCGGTGCTCGCGCATAGGCCGAGATATACGGCCAAGATACATAAAACCGAACGAAACATACCCCTCCAACCTGCTTCCCCAAGGGATCTCGCACCCAAAAATATCGGGTGAGATCGATCCTCTCATGAGATAGATGCTGAAAAGGTCGCGAGAGTGTCTTAAAACGCTGACTTAGAGCATCGGTCCGCGATTTTTCGAACCTTTTAGTTCACTTTTATCATAAAGATCGCACCCGATAGCGCAGCACTGCCGGGCTGCCCTAGCGGGTGCGAAGAACACTGTTCTCTGTCGCGTCATAGCCGTTTACGACCTCGTCGTGCGTGACGGGTCGCTCCGCCATGACTTGCGGTTACAGCGTCAAATTTTGCATGTTATAGGTTACTGCGAGGGCATGTTCAAACGCCTCGCCGAGCGGTCCTGTGCAACTCATTCGCATCAGTCGCATATCGCTCACCATGCGAGCCTTTTCGGACTCCGCCGAGTATTTAGTGGCCAGAGACCGGAAAGCCGCATCGAGCGAAAAGAGCGCTCTATACGGACTAACGCTGTCTAGACAACTAGTTGGGGTTGATTCTCTATGGGGCTGATTTTCAGTGCAGAGATACATACTACGTCCCTGTAAATAGTGCGCCTTGAGCGCTGAGAAGATCCATTCCTCTCTAATGAATGCAACGGCACGCCGGTCACAGAGTGTAACGATCTGCGCCTCTTTTCCCGTGTGAGACCGGAGCATGGCTGCAACAACTTGAAATAACTAGGTATGTCCATCATCTCGCTGCTATCTTCAAGAGGGTGTTAGTGCCGAAAAATGTCGCCTGGATGCCCGCTGCTGCCATAAACATGCTACCTTGGGAAGAAACAGCCTTGTTTTCCGAAGACTTCAGTAAGATCTTCCGCACAGGTATTATAAAGGAGTCATAACGACCACAAGGAGCCATACCGTACAAGATGCGCGTAGTTTGTATTCATATCCCTCGAGGAGGAAGCACCGATGCGGCCTCCGCGGCCGCCGACGCTGTTTATGCTACAAAATGTGAGGCGGTACCAAGCCTTAACTTCTGGCACCAACTGGACGATCTCGCCGAAAGTATCTGGGAGCCGTTCTCCCTAGAATATTATTCCTCCTCTAACATCGTCTACGTCTGTATGGCGGGGAGCGACTCCGTCCTCGACTATCTCACGACGGGTATCTATACGTGGATGGGCTCCGCTGAGATCCGTGACGTGGAGGACTACACCCTTAATGTGACTCCAAACACAGTAACGGTGGGCATGGATCTCAAGATGTGGAGGCCTGACATATATCCTCTCAGTAATTGGAGGAAACTCAAATTCGCTTCCGTTGGTCCGACCTTGACTGCGCTCTCTCTACTCCCTGAAGGAGATCGGGTACTGGTTCAAGTGATAGTTAATCCACTCCACGACTCCGCCTCGCTTCACCTCAAGCTCGCGCTGGCACGCAGCGAAGAGCGATTCATGAACAAATTGAGGCCTCGTAACTGGTTCCGCCGAGGACTGCCAAACGAAACGTGGGATCTCATCAAAAGGAAGTGTGTCAGCCACCTGTTCCATATCAATTACCGCGTTTCCGCTTTCGCCGAGGCTCCAACAAACTCGGGCACCAAAACTGCCGACAGTATCGCGCAACGGCTCGCACAACATGTGACAGCCGTGGCAGATGCCACGAGAAACTTCAACACCGTGGACCAAAACCGCTTCGTACTGGGGAAGATGGAGCGCGGCAAGATGTTTCTGCAAAAGGTGCAGGATCGCAAATTCATAAAACCCTTTCGACTTTCGACCGAGGAGCTTTCGACGATCTGGGTTCCACCTGGGGTGGGATGGATACCCAACACAGCGCAGGTACTCTCACGCAAAGCCCCTCCTCCTGTCGGACTCCCGACGAATGCGGAGGACAACCAGATCTCGTTCTTCGGACATACGAATTACCGCGACACCGTGATTCCGTTCGGAGTCCGGCGCTTCGATCGACGCCGGCATATGTACGTCGTCGGAAAGTCGGGGGGTGGAAAATCGTGCCTTCTCCAGCTTCTTGTTCGTAACGACATCGAGCAGGGATTCGGGTGTGCGGTTCTTGATCCTCATGGAGATCTCGTAGACGAGATTCTCAAATTAGTACCAAAGCATCGTGCCAACGACGTCGTCATATTCGACCCGTCTGATTCCGCTTTTCCGCCGAGCTTCAATCCGATTCACGCTGTCAGACCGGAACTGCGAACGCGGGTCACGATGAGCTTTGTAGACGCTTTTCGACGCGTGTTCGGCTCTGACTGGTCGGAGCGTATGGATCACGTGCTTCGGTACGCCATGTTGGGCCTCGTCAATCTCCCGGGAGCCAACATTTTGTCGCTTCGTCGGATGCTCGCCGATGATTCGTTTCGCGCCGAAGTGGTACGCCAAGCTTCCGATGAATCCGTAAAGCGGTTCTGGCTACGAGAGTTCTCCGCTCGACGACAGGATTTCGAAGAGGGTCCGATCTCGCGACTGCTCAACAGACTCGACGAACTCTTGGCGACCGAGACGATGAAGAATATCTTCGGCCAATCCAAAAATCTCTTCGACTTCCGAGAGTTCATGGACTCGCGCAAGATCGTGTTGCTCAAGATATCCAAGGGCGTGTTGGGAACAGAAAACGCAGAGCTGCTTGGAACCCTGCTGATATGGAAGATTTACGAAGCCGCCATGTCACGCGCCGATATACCTGCCGAGGACAGACAGGACTTTTACTTTTACATAGACGAGCTGCAAAACTTCGCCACCGAATCGTTTGGGGAGATATTGAGTGAGTCGCGTAAATATCGACTCTGCTTGACCTTCGCTAATCAGTACCTCGGTCAACTGAGCGCGCCTATTCGAAAAACTATCTTCGGTAACGTCAACAATTTCTTATCGTTCCGAGTCGGCGCAGAGGATGCCGGACTCGTGGCAAGCGAACTCGCTCCTCGCTTCGGTACCGAAGACGTTGTCAATCTCGCTTTGCGTGAATTCTATGCCAAGATGAGCATCGACGGCGAAGTACAGGAATCGTTTTCAGGCCGGACCCTCGATGTTCGCTACCTGCCGGAGAACGAACTGTCTGTCGCTCAGTGCCTGGAAAACTCACGCTCTCGCTACTGCCTTCCGGTCAGTCAGGCGCGGGAACAGGTCAGCCGGGGGGTTGCCACAAATGGGCGACGCGCGAGTAACACGTGAGCAGCTCGAGTGGCGACCCTAAGCAGAAAGAGAGGCAAACCACCGCTTCTACATCTTTGAGGCTAAAATAAGCATCGCTCTACCCCCTTTCCATCGCCCTAGCAGTAACGAGTACCAGTCCCTCTCCAACCTCGATCTCGACTGCTCCGCCGAGAGCCTCATTGCTCACTCCGCGAGATCCTGAGCGAAGCTCCTCGTTTCGCAGCGGCCACTTGAGGTTATCTGCAAGTACCCTCGCGGCATCGGACATCGGCACTATAGAAACCGGATCGCCCGCCCGGCATTCGAATCGAAGCCGTCCGGGCTGACACCCACTGCCTGAGAGAACCCATATCCATGTACCCCGGTGAAAAGCGCGCATCGGAATCCTCTGGTGATGTCTAATCATCACCGAGATGTTGGCAAAGGAGTGATCGATACGACCACCCAAGGTACAGACGAAACTCACTTCACGTGCACCGCGACTTTCGGCCAAGAGAAGTGCCTTCTCCACGTCGTTCATCTCCTGATCAGGGAGCGGAACGAACTCGACCTGGGGGCGCTCTCGTTGGGCTCGTTCAAGGTCTATCGAATCGAAGTCTCCGCATGTGATCGACACAGCTACCTCGGGAGGAACACGGTGTATCGCACCATCCGTTACGTACACAGCATCAAAGCTGGCCGCCATCGTCAGCAAAAACTCAGGCTCGAAATCGGGGCTGTCTCCGACAATCAAAGCCCTCACGCCAAGAGCTCCCGATACAGCTCTACGGTCTTGCGAATGGAATGGGTGACGGAGAGTCGTCCTTTCATAGTTTCGAGCGCGGCAGCAGCAAGCCGTTGTCCAAAGACAGGATCGGCAGCCAAGCGTTCAATAGCAGCCTTTATCGGCTCTGTGCTCTTGGGAGGAACGACGAGGCCGTTCTCTCCGTCCACAACGACCTCGGGCATACCACCCACGTTCGTTGCGATACACGGCACACCCACCGACATGGCTTCAAGGAGCGACTTTGGAAGCCCTTCCCGCTCAACGGAAGGCATCACAAAGCAATTACTCTGGGAAACAAGCTCGCTTGGTGCGGGATGAAACCCGATAGCGTGAACCCGCTCAGGGTGTCGACGCCCTTGCGCAAGAGCGCGCGCCGCCGAGGGATCTACCTTACCTATGAGCAGCAGGTGCGCATTCATCTCGGAGGGTAGCATATCAAAAGCTTCCAAGAGAAAAGGCACACCCTTCACGGGGCGCATGTTAGCCACACAAGAGATAACAAACGCATCATCAGGGATAGCATACTCCTGAAGTGTGCGGGATTGCGCGCGACTATACCATGCAGGATCGTGACCTTTGTGAATCATGACAAGCTTATGAGCGGGCACCATCTGTCGCAGGTACGTACGAACAGCCTCCGAGACACACACGATCCTGTCGAGACCCGGATTGAGGTATGTAAACCAGGAGAGAGGATCCCATCGACTTACATGACCGATCGTTCCACGGTAGGCGACCTGTTTGATCGGCATCCGGGCCCCTGCAATGCTTCCGTTGGATATCGCGCGATTTGAGAGACAATGCAGGATTCCGAACCTGCCTGAAGCGATCTCTCGCCGGATCTGCCGGATAGCAAGGAGATCGAAACGGCTTCGGCACGTGAGCGGCTCGAAGTCGATCTGCGCATCTTGAACCAGATCCATAAAGGGAGATGCAGGGACCACCCTAACCTTGAGATCTAATCCTGCCGCCTTCACACCGGCAAGGATGTGGGCTTCTACCCGGTCTAATTCAGTACCAACTACGAGAATACCGCGACCCACTATTCCTCTCGCGCCTGTTCTAAAACGTTCTTGCACCGAGTCATGGGTACGCTATGCAAAGCTCCCTCACGCGAGGTTTTACCTCTTACTCAAGACAGGCTACCGTGTTTTTACGAGTTTTTGCGACCTACGCCAAGCCCATCCATAGCTCCCACTTCAACCAGGAGTGCTGCCGCCACTTCAAAGAGCTCCGGGGGAATACGCTGGTCTATTTCCAAAGGGGCTAGGGATTGGGCAATCTCATCCTTTTCAACAACCGGGATTCCATATCGTCGCGCGATTCGCACGATCTCGTCTGCTAAACCGTATTCTCCGCGGGCGGTTAGCGCCGGAGGAGCGTCTGAACCGTCGGGGAATCCCAAGGCGAAAGCCTGAAAGTAGTTGGAAGACTTCGTCATAGTACCCTCCTTACGGCACGGAGCGACCCCTACGAAGGAAGTGTCACCCCGGCTGCTTCTCGACCTCGACCTTTGAGAGTTCAGACGGGCGCGCACTCAATCGCTGCAAAGCGACCTCTACGCTCCACACACTCAGCGGCTTATCGACTACCTCGACACGGGTCGTTACAGGTAGCGCCTCTGCCCATTCTCGGGTCGAGGCGCTACATGCGATAATACAGATATCGGGATAAGCGGATAAAAGTTGCGTACAGGCCGATCGACCGTCATCACCAAGTCCTTCGAGGTCGAGGACTACGAATTCCCAGCGGTGAGGATCCTGTCGCACAACCTCAATCGCTTGCTGGAGATCAAATACACCTCGCGAGCGATATCCCAAAGATTCGAAGATCGAAGATACGAACGGCTGTACCCCTCCCTCAAATCCCAACAGCAGTGCTCCCCCCCGAGAAACGCTGCGGGACTTGACCACGGGCGAATCATCAGCGAATCCCGAACGGACACTCAACACCGGTAGATATATACTGAAAGTTGCTCCCTCGCCCGGAACGCTATGAACCGTGATGAGGCCTTCATGCAACTTCACCATGGAATAAGCAGCCGAGAGCCCGAGCCCAGTGCCGGAAAGCCCCACCCCCGTACCACGGTCTACATTTTTAGTCGTGTAAAACGGCTCGAAGCAACGCGCCTGCTGCTCGACATTCATTCCAACGCCGTTATCGCGCACATCCACTCGAACGTAGAGCCCCGGTGCAAGTTCGGGATCGACCTCCCCCGAGCGCAAGCGCACCTTGCGAGTCGATATCGATACTAAACCGTCGGGGCGATTGCCGATCGCGTCCTTAGCGTTTGCCAACACATTGGTGAGCACCTGCTGAACCTGGGATACATCAGCAACGATCTCGGGACAATCCGCTTCCGTGTCGATGCGCAATTCGATCCGCTTCGACAGCAACGATTCATACAGATCGTGCGACTCGGTAAGCAAGGCATTAACCGACACACTCTGCCGCACAGGCTGCCCCTGCGACGCGAAATTAAGCAGCTGTGATACTAACCCTGCACCCCGTCGAGCTGCATTCGTGATGGTATGAGCCGCCTCCAGGGCCGGAGAGTCTTTGGGAAGTTGCAGCTCG
>JBILFA010000130.1:0-9555 GCA_044351795.1 Bdellovibrionota bacterium
GTATCCGCTGCGATACATTGAGGATTTTTTCGCGCTCTCATCTTCGGCCAGCGCCGAAAGATCGGATTTCGCAGCAGAAGAGCATTTTTCCGCAGCCTGTTAAAAGGCAGTGCGCACAGTCGAGAGGATGAAATCCACCTCTTTGAGGTTTATTCCCCGTCCCGTTGTCGGTGACGACTCTCTTTCTTGGGGAGGAGGTCCAATTGTGGTGTGGAGATTCACAGAGCGTAATTCGGGGTGTCCGCAGGTGGTGCGACGCAACCACTCAAGGTTCCCAACTGCTGGGACAGCGCGATCGTCGAGTGAGACGAGCATCATGATATCCAAGGGAAAAAAGTCCGTCTTTTTCTCCATCGGAGAAAGCTCCTTTAATCGAGAACGGTCTTTGCCCCACGCTTCCAGATAGTGAGGATAGAGGGCGAGGTTTCGATCGGGCGCGACTCTCTCAATATCGAGTAGTGGAGATTCCAGGATAAGACCACGAAAGAGTTCCGGCCGAGCTAGGGCAGCAGAGGTAACTGTCCAGCCGCCCGCGTTAGCGCCTCTCAGGAATAAGTTCTTCGGAGAGGCATAACCCAGTGCTTGCAGTGTTCGCGCGGCTTCGATGATATCTTGAACGGCATAGCTGTGTGACGGGAGCCCGCTACTTGACACACCAGCGGCCCGTGTGTGAGCAACGGCTACTCCAATTCCGTTCTGAAGAAGTAGCGACACCCCCGGAATAGATGGGGGTTCATTACCAAGGCGTTCACCGTTCGAGGTGAGTAGCACCACAGCCTTGAGGGTCTTGGGATGAAGAAACGATATGGAGACTCGCTCGCCGTCCGCGCTTACTGCAGCAAGTGAAAGGAGTGAGCATTCCGAGCACGGCACTTCCATCCCTGTCTGCGCCGACGAGACATTGTGGTGGAGAGATCCTTGATTCTTCAGTGTTTCAACGAATTCGGAGAGCTGAGAAGAGCGGATGTAATCACTTTGGCACCATTCATCAAGTGATCGAACTCTCACCGACCCGAGTGAGCAGGCAGACAGGAGTAAGAAAGACCAGCAGATGATTGAGATTCGGAGAGCCGCCACCAAGGGCAAAAGAATGCGGGAGGGGGGACTTGAACCCCCAAACCTTACGGCACCAGATCCTAAGTCTGGCGTGTCTGCCAATTCCACCACCCCCGCGCGGGAAAAATGTATGTCCTCGACTCTACTCGTATGTGGACCCGAACGCTACTCAGGTATACATCTCTGTTTGGCAATTAAACTCGGTAGGGCCTTATATACTAATCGAATCGGCTTTTGAAAACCACAGGGCGACTTAACCTAATAATCTTAGTTGGTTATCGGACTGTGGCGACCGTTGAAACCTGTGAGATAGCAAACTCCTTGAAGGGTTGTCTGTTCACCCAGTTTTCCGCTCGCTTCGACTTTATAAAACGAGGTAGAGGATATATAATCATGTGCTGTCTTGCAATAAGCACTGTCGGGTCAGAGGTTTAAGGTTGACTATCCGTCGCCCCGATGCCTCTGCGAGCTCACGGTGTTCGTGGGTTCCTAGTTTCCAGCGGAGTAAATATGAGTTTTCAGAGTTCAGTTGAAGATATCGACGAGATCACCAAGCGATTGTCTATTCAGGTGCCGACCGACAGGATGTCCAAGGAGTATGAGACCTCGCTGACCAGCGTTGCTCGAACTGCAAAAATTAAGGGCTTTCGACCGGGCAAAGTGCCCAGACATATGATCGAGCGACAGATGGGTGATCGGATTCGATTCGATGTAATCAATCGACTGATGAGTGAGGCTCTCAAGGGAGCTTACGATCAGCACAAGCTTGATGTCGTAGGGCATCCCGAGATCGATTTCAAGGATTTCGACCTTTCGAAACCTTTTGAGTTTTCTGCGACTGTATCTCTGTATCCAACCCCAACAATCGAGAACTATCTCAAGCGTTCGGTAAAGGTCGTCAAGAAAGAGATCGTCGAGAAAGATGTGGACCAGTCTCTCGAGAGGCTGCTCGAATCTAAAGCCGAGCTCAAGCCGATAGAAGACCGCACAAATGCGCAGACCGGGGATGTGGTAGCCATGGCCGTAGAGGTCAGAGTTGAGGATGGCGAGTTCTCCCGAGGAGAGCCTTTTGTCGATGTTCTCGGCTCAGGAAAGCTGTCACCGGCTGCAGAAGAGCAGGTGGTGGGGATGGTGTCAGGAGAGACAAAAGAGATCTCGATAGTTGCCGGGGAAGATCATCCGAATCCGGACATGCGAGGCAAAAATGTCACGTACCGAGTTACGCTGCATGGAATCTTTACGAAGAATCTACCTGTTTTGGAGGATGCATTCATCCAGGCTTTGGGTCTCGGCGTTGAAACCGTCGACGCCCTGAGGGAGAAAGTGAAGGACCAGCTCGTTAAGCAGGCCGAAGCCGATCTTAAATCGGAGATTCAGGGTGCATTGCTTGATTTGCTGGTGAAGGAGCACCCATTCAAGGTTCCAGCAGCGATGGTAGACGATGAAATTCGGGGGCTTGTGGCGCGCTACGGATTCGCCGGTAAGGGAGCGAATCCTGAATCGATCGATGTAGGTCCTTACCGTCCTCAGTTCGAAGAATTTGCTTTGAATCGGATTCGCTGTGCGATAATTATCGATCGCGTCGGAGCAGCTGAAAAGATCTCGGTTGAGGATGCCGATCGCGATCAGATGATTGAGCGACTTGCCGAGCAGAACGGCTCCTCGGTTGAAGCGACCCGTAAAGCAGTCCTGGACAAGTCGCGAATCTTGTCGTTCCTGCTCGAAGTTCGCAGAACTAAGATATTGGAGTACTTGATGGCGAACACAACGGTTGAGTACACTCAGGGTGATGATACTCCCCAAGCAGCGGCGTGATCCGCCATGTCGTATCCCTCTGGTATGATGCCGGTTGGGGCTACCTCTGGTTGCTCGTGTTGAAAGCTGCAGGATGTGGCGTCAGATCAGGCCGATGTCTGTTTCGTAGTGAAGCCAAATAGACTAGGCTCGAAGCTATACGTTTTATTTAGCGCTTTATCGAAGGGCGCATTACTCAGGGGTTCTTCAGATGAATTATGTTCCTTACGTCATTGAGCAAACGGGTCGCGGTGAACGTTCCTATGACATCTATTCTCGACTGCTGAAGGAGCGGATCGTTTTTCTCGGCACCGAGGTGAACGATATGGTTGCCAATGTTATTATTGCCCAGCTTCTGTTCCTCGAAAGTGACGATCCGGAAAAGGACATTTATCTCTACATCAACAGCCCGGGGGGATCAGTTACCGCCGGTATGGCGATATATGACACGATGCAGTACATCCGGCCGGATATATGCACCGTGTGTGTAGGGCAGGCGGCGAGTATGGGGGCGGTTCTGCTGGCCGGTGGTAAGAAAGGCAAGAGGGCGGCGCTTCCTCATTCCCGGATAATGATTCATCAGCCCCTTGGTGGCTTCAGTGGGCAGGCTTCGGATGTGGAGATTCACGCGCGTGAGATGTTGCGTATCAAGCAGGAGCTCAACCAGATATTGACGCATCACACCGGGAAGCAACTCAAACAAATCGAAGTGGACAGCGATAGAGATTTTTTCATGACGGCTATACAGGCCAAGGAATACGGCTTGATCGACGATGTCTTCGAGCGGCGTGCTGTCGAGAGCAAGAAGGACTAAATTTGAATTTGAGGGTGCTCCGTGAGTAAATCCGGTGACAAGAATCGGCACACGTTGGTCTGCTCATTCTGCAATCGTTCGCAGGATGAGGTTAGGAAGCTCATAGCAGGCCCTTCTGTATACATCTGTGACGAATGTATCGATCTCTGTAACGACATCATCTCTGAGGAAGTTGATACAGAGGCCGTTGCGGCAACGCAGTCCCGAGTTCCTAAGCCTCGCGACATCAAGAGCTATCTCGACCAATACGTCGTGGGCCAGGAGATGGCGAAGAAGGTACTTTCAGTGGCGGTGCATAACCACTACAAGCGCCTCGAAGCGAAGTCCTCCTCGGGTGAAGTCGAGATTGCAAAGTCTAACATCCTGCTGATCGGCCCGACTGGTACCGGTAAGACGTTGTTGGCACAGACGCTTGCTCGAATCCTTCAGGTTCCTTTCACGATAACGGATGCCACAACGTTAACAGAAGCCGGTTATGTCGGCGAAGATGTCGAGAACATCATTCTCAACCTGTTGCAGAATGCAGACTATGACGTGGAGAAAGCGCAGAGAGGGATCGTCTACATTGACGAGATCGACAAAATCTCCCGCAAAGCCGAGAATCCTTCCATAACGCGAGACGTCTCGGGCGAGGGTGTTCAGCAAGCTCTTCTCAAGATGCTCGAGGGAACCGTCGCGAGCGTCCCACCTAAAGGTGGTCGAAAGCACCCGCAACAGGAGTTTTTGCAGGTTGACACCAGCAACATACTCTTTATCTGCGGAGGTGCTTTTGTGGGCCTCGAAGATATCATTCGCCGACGAGTGGGTGAGAAGAAGCTCGGGTTCGGCGCGCATCAGAAGGGAACGAAACTCCCCAAGGCCGACGATAAACGCACGCTCCTCAGTCGCGTTCAACCTGAGGATCTGTTGAAGTTCGGTCTTATACCGGAGTTTATCGGTCGTTTGCCGATGATAGCAGTGCTCGATGATCTGGATGAGGGCGCTCTAGTCAAGATTCTGGTTGACCCCAAGAATGCTTTGACCAAGCAGTATAAGAAGCTGTTCGACATGGAGAACGTCCAGCTCAGGTTTACTGAGGGAGCTTTGTCGGCAGTCGCTCGGCAAGCTATCGAGCGTAAAGCCGGGGCGCGCGGACTGCGGGCTATTCTCGAAGCCGTGATGCTCGAGGCCATGTACGACGTACCCTCGGAGCCGGACATCAAAGAAGTCATTGTCTCCGAAGATACGATCGTAAAGGGTGAGAAGCCACTGGTGGTCTACCAGCATGCAGAATCGGCTTGAAGCTTGCTGATCTCCTGCTCAAGGGTTTTCTCGCCTGTGTTGTATTCATCCGTTGTTTAGTTCGGTATGCGGAGGTGTATCCAGGCGCCTGGGGTCGTCGCCCTCATACACCGCTCGCCAGTAATCGAACTTCTCTCAATCGCCGGTTTAGTTCGGTTGAGTTCGCCTACACACCCGATTTCTCCCGATTTTTATCTAAATTAGTGCGTTAATGCATTCTCTTGTAATATTGTGATTTTTCTAAGCGTCTATTAGCATCATACGAATAGGCGCGGCACTTTGCGTCACGCTAAGTGTCTCTCTTAAGTGGTCTAAATAACTCTGGTTGCACGGTCTGCATGGGTCGAGGTGGGGATTCCCCTATCTTCAGCTCCCTGCAGACACACGTAGGTTAAACAAGCTGCCTTAGACGTTTGAGTAAACGATGAAATCATCCAATAACAATCCGATACCGCTCCTTCCTCTCCGCGAACTCGTAGTTTTTCCTCAACAGGTAGTCCCGCTTTTCGTAGGACGTGAGAAAAGCGTTCGCGCAATCGAGGAGTCCCAAAGGGAAAACAAATACATTCTTTTGGCCGCCCAGAAGGATGCGAGGACCAGTAATCCGGGACCCAAGGATATTTACACGATCGGCACGCTAGGAGAGGTGGTTCAGCTCATCCGGCTGGCTGACGGTCCGATCAAAGTTCTCGTGGAGGGAAAGGCCCGCGCTCGCATCAAACGGTTCGTTCGTGAAGACGACTTCATGATGGTTGACGTCGAAGAGATCCTTTCTCCGGTGGAGATCTCTACCGAGCTCAAAGCTCTGATGCGCTCGGTAAATGTGACCTTCGAGAATTACGTCAAGCTCGGAAAGAAGGTCAACCCTGAGATGATCATGCAGGTCAACGCGATTGAGGATGCGTCCCGCTTGGCCGATGCTGTGGTTGTTCAGCTCAATATCAAGCTCGAAGACAAGCAGGAGATCCTCGAGACGATTGAGCCGCAAGAACGACTCGAGAAGATACTTGGACACATGAAGTCCGAGATTGAGATCCTTCAGGTTGAAAAGAGGATCCGAAGCAGAGTCAAGAAGCAGATGGAGAAGACTCAGAAAGAGTACTATCTCAACGAGCAAATGCGCGCGATCCAGAAAGAGCTCGGAGAGAAAGACGATTTCCGCAACGAGATCCAAGAGCTCGAAGATAAGTTCAAAGCCAAGGACATGCCTGAAGAGGCGAAAGAGAAGACGGAAAAAGAGATCCGTAAGCTCAAGATGATGTCCCCAATGTCAGCCGAGGCTACGGTTGTTCGTAATTATGTGGACTGGATGTTATCGCTTCCATGGAATGAGGTCTCCCAAGAAGAGATCGACATGGAGAATGCCCGTGAGGTTCTAGACGAAGATCACTACGGCCTCGAGAAGGTGAAGGAGCGTATCCTCGAGTACCTTGCTGTGCAAAAGCTCGTAGGCAAAATGCGTGGTCCGATTTTGTGCCTCGTGGGGCCTCCGGGAGTGGGTAAGACCTCGCTCGGTAAGTCGATTGCGAAGTCCACAGGAAGGAAGTTTGTGCGCGTAGCGCTGGGCGGAGTGCGGGATGAAGCCGAGATTCGCGGCCACAGAAGAACATACATCGGGGCTTTGCCGGGAAAGATCATTCAATCCCTGAAGAAGGCTGGTACAAGCAATCCGGTGTTCCTGCTCGATGAGGTGGACAAGATGTCTACCGATTTCCGAGGAGATCCATCGTCTGCGCTGCTGGAGGTTCTCGATCCGGAGCAGAATGATTCCTTCAACGATCACTACCTCGATAGCGATTACGACCTCTCGAAGGTGATGTTCATTACGACCGCGAACTCGCTGCACACCATTCCGCAGCCGCTCATGGATCGTATGGAGATTATCAGACTTTCGGGGTACACCGAGCTCGAGAAGATCGCTATTTGTAAGAAGTATCTGCTCGAAAAGCAGATTGGCGAGAACGGGCTCAAGCCTGAGAACGTGGTTGTAGAAGAGGAGGTCTACTCCGAAATCATCAATCGCTACACGCGAGAGGCCGGTGTTCGTAACCTCGAGCGAATGATCGCCACGCTTGCACGTAAGGCGGCAATCGAGATTGTAGAAAAAGGGCCTCAGACCGTGGTTCATATCACGCAGGCAAACTTGCCACGCTTCCTCGGTCAGCCGAAGTTCCGGTACGGTAAGTCTGAAGATTTGGATCAGGTTGGTTTGGCAACCGGATTGGCGTGGACTGACAAGGGCGGAGAGTTGCTCGTTATCGAGACAACTGTGCTACCCGGACGAGGGCGTCTGCAGATCACCGGTAAGCTCGGTGATGTAATGCAGGAGTCTGCAAAGGCAGCGTTGAGTTATGTTCGATCACGCGCCGCGATCCTGGGATTACCGCGATACTTCTACGACAAAGTAGACCTTCATGTGCACGTACCTGAAGGCGCGATTCCCAAAGACGGGCCGTCGGCAGGTATCACAATGGCCACGTCGATGGTTTCGGCGCTCACAGGTATCCCGATCGATAAGAACATTGCGATGACCGGTGAGATCACCCTACGTGGAAATGTTCTTCCGATAGGCGGTCTCAAGGAGAAGGCTCTCGCTGCACACCGTGGCGGTATCCGCCGCGTTATGTTGCCCAAGGAGAACGAGAACGATATCGAAGAGATCCCGCTAACCGTTCGTAATGAACTCGAGCTCATTCCGGTATCACACGTCGACGAGGTGCTTTTCGAAGCTCTTCGTTGTCGTAAGCCGCAAGACTTCTACACAATGCTCGAAAACAAGGGCGTTCGTGACGAACTTCTCTATGCTGATGATAAGAAGAAGGAGGAGAAGGGAGACGGAGAGCAGCGTGACGATAAGGGCTCAGCGGCAGGTATCGTAGCGCATTAGGATCCGGTTCTTTCGTGACGAGGCCGAGTCTCTGCCCTTTGAGGACGGAGGCCCGGCCTTTTTACTACAGATAGGCCATCGGCTCGAATGCGAGCCTTGATTAGTAGTGCTAGATTGTTCTGAGGAGCTGTCCTGTGTTGTCGCAAGAGATATGCGAGTTTATACAAGCCGATGTTCTCGTGCGATTCATCCGATATGCACAGATATCCACGGCATCGGATCCAAAGTCCGTTTCAAAGCCCAGCTCTGAGCGGCAACACGATCTGCTTAGATTGCTGGCTGCCGAACTGTCTGAGCTTGGCCTGAGTGATGTAAAGCACTCTCTAAGTGGGTTTGTGTATGCCACGCTTCGAGGGGCGGAAGGATTTGAGCCTTTCGGGCTGATGGCACACGTTGATACCTCACCGGATCAGTCGGGCGAAGGGGTAAAGCCTCTCGTTCGAGAGCTCTACGATGGAGGAACGCTGACTTTTCCCGATGATCCCCTCCTCACCCTTTCCCCGGATGACTCGCCTCAGCTCGTGGACTTTATCGGAGATACCATCGTCACTGCATCCGGCAAAACCCTCCTCGGCGCAGACGATAAGGCAGGTGTAGCGGAGATAATGACGGCGCTTGCAACCTTTGCTCGATTTCCGAGTTTACCGCATGGCCGGATTGAGGTGTGCTTCACCACGGATGAGGAGATCGGAAAGGGAGTTGATGGTATTGATACCACCCGCTTGACCCGGCACCTGTTCACCATGGATGGCGGTTATCCAGGGGAGCTTGAAACTGAATGCTTCGATGCGCTTGGAGTAAGTGTCGTATTTCAGGGAAGAGGGGTGCATCCCGGTTATGCATTCGGTCGCATGATAAACGCCCTTCTGGTGGCGAGTAGCTTCGTGCAAGCTCTACCCTCAGAGGAGCGTCCAGAAACGACTAAGGATCGAGATGGATTCTTTCACGTCAGTGATATTGAAGGCTCTAGTGAAAGGGCCACCGTACGGCTGATTCTCCGCGATTTCGAGCACGCTCGTAACCTTGAGAGGCTTGAGAATATCAGAGCCATAGCGAATGACCTCGAGGCTAAGAATCCAGGATTACGGGCAGAGGTGTCCTCGATCCATCAGTACGAGAATATGAAGCAAGTGCTCGAGCGACATCCTGAGGTGATAGAGAGGGCGGAGCGAGCCATTGAGGACGCAGGGGTCCTTGTACGCCGTAAGGCGATCCGTGGGGGGACCGATGGCAGTAGACTATGCGCGATGGGGTACCCAACTCCAAACATCTTCGCGGGAGGGATGCTCTTCCACTCACGTAAAGAGTGGGTGGCTTTGTCGGCTCTGAAGAAGGCGGTGGAGACTATTGTTTATCTAGCACGGCGCCATGCGCATACCGTGCTTTCGTAGGCTCTCTCTAGTGCTCGACTCCATGCGGTTGTCGTGCCTGTCTTACTGATTGAAAAGAGAGAGCTAATTGGGTGCAACTATATGCTCGCACAGTTGACTTTCCCATGAGGACTCGATACCCTCTCCAAAGTTCGTAGGGATTGCCGTTGTTTTTAAGTAATTCCGGGCGCTTAGGTCAGTTTGTAGAGCGTCAGCCTTACAAGCCGAATGACGTGGCTTAGCCAGGTTGAGCGTAGCGAAACGTGGCAATAGCCACGTAATAAAAGGTTAATGCGAGCTAGCGAGCATTAACACGATAACGACATTCAGCGACCCCGCGATGCTGAATGGTA
>JBILFA010000131.1:0-9537 GCA_044351795.1 Bdellovibrionota bacterium
GTGATGGTCGAAGATGAGAGCGTGAAAAAACCGCAGGTGTATCCGCTGCGATACATTGAGGATTTTTTCGCGCTCTCATCTTCGGCCAGCGCCGAAAGATCGGATTTCGCAGCAGAAGAGCATTTTTTCGCAGCCTGTTAAAGGTCGAAGCGCTAGTGTAAGAGTAATGATCGCATGGCGCAATGAAGGGGCCTCAGCTCGTGGGCCTGGCCGAACGGGCCGTTGCATAGTCATTGAGCCGCTACGTTACTAAGGATTAATGCCGGAAAATTAAAGAGCTACTAGGTACTTACTGGAGGCTATACATCGTCATGGAACATAACCCCCTTCTGCTACGAAAGCAGTTCCTGTAGCCGCTTAGTCAGTTCTTGAGCAACCGCATTCCAGCTCATCTCGCTGGCACGGGCGAGCGCGCGATTGCTTAGCTTATTCCACGCGCACTCATCGCTCAAAACTTCTACAACATTCGTGACAAATCGATCATTGTATTCCTCTGAGCCGGGCGTCTCCTTAATCAGGATACCCGCATCTCCTACTGTCTCAGACAGCCCGCCGCGATCAGAAGTTACTACTACGCAGCCTCCGGCCATTGCCTCCATAGCGGTGATGCAGCTCGTCTCGTCAAATGTGTTTGGATAAGCAAGAACCCCCGATCGCATGAATTCCCGTGCAAGCTGCTTCTGAAGGATATTACCGTGCACTGAGCATCCCGGAGTTTGGCGCAGCGTATCAAAGACGGGAGCATACCTTCGCTCGACAGCATCGTTTTGGCTGCCCACTCCTTCATAGACCTCAACACCACTAAAAACATGTAGCTCTGCGTCTGGAACGGCGCTTCGAATGCGGCTAAACAACTCAGGCAAAAGAGCCAGACCCCGATAGGGAGTCGACGAGTAGATTAAACGCTTTCGGTTGCGAGTCTCTTCCCCGTCGAAAAGCTCATTGGCAATTCCGTTCCGAACCACCCAGGCTTTAGATGCTGGAAAGCCGGAAACCTCGCAGAGGGTCTGCGCATGCCAAGAGCTGACACACCAAAGCCCGGTCAGCGTAGTAATTACCCGCTTGTCTCCGATTCCAAGGTGCGAAAACTGATCATGTGCATCGCCTGTCCACATAAACGAGGCGCGAGCCTGTATGCCGGCAAAGAGCGGGCGAATCCCACGTACTGAAACGAGCACATCGACGTTGCCGATCTGACCCAGAGCTGAAAGCGGTAGATATAACGGCTTGGTTACCGGAATGTTCGAGGCTGGCGTGAATACAAAAACACGGTGTCCGAGACGGTCCAGAGCCTCAGCTAGCCGGATCACTCCAGTCTCGGTCCCTCCCAGGGGACGTGCAGCGAGTGACTCACCGTGAAACGGAATGCAGTTTTCCGGCACGAAGACGATCTTCATACTTCTGTAAGATTCCCAACCGTTGGTAAGAGGCGCATCAGATAAAAGTAGGCAACGTCAGGGCAAAACGGAGCGCAGTAGCTAGGCCTCACGAAGCCGACTGACTCCACCCCGCGCCGCATTTTTTCGATGACGTTTTAGGTAGTTAGGTGCGTCATCTGTCCTTGCCATTAACCGCGAGCCTGCGCTGGCCGATACATCAGCTATGAAGCATTCCAGCCCTCGAATATCTCTGTGCATGATAGCGCGAAATGAAGCGCACGTTATTGCCCAGGCCTTCGAGAGCGTGAAGCCGATCGTGAGCGAAATGATCGTCATCGACACGGGCTCAGACGACGGAACACAGGAAGTTGTGCGTAGCCTTGGGGGAACTGTCATTCAGGAGACGTGGCGTGACGACTTTGCATCGGCGCGAAACCTAAGCTTACAAGCTGCAACGGGGGACTGGATTCTCGTGCTAGACGCAGATGAAGCGATCGCAGCAGGCCAGCTGCGACTCATTATCGAGCTGACGACCCGCCCGCCCACCGCGTACTCATTCATTCAGCGCCACTACACAAACGACTGTCGACTGAGCGGCTTCGCCGCAAAAAAGGGGGAATACCCAGACTGGGAGCGCACGTATCAAGGATACTTTGAGAGCGCGTTAGTGCGCTTTTTCCCGAATAATCTCGGGATCCAGTATGTAGGAAAGATTCATGAGCTGGTCGAACCGTGGATTCAACTTCACGGTGTGGTATCTATTCAGGAAACTGAGATTCGGCTTCATCACTACGGCCACACGCCGGAGATCTCTGAGCGGAAGGAAAAAAATAAGTTATACCGGGCACTGGGCATTCAAAAAACAGAGCAGTCGCCCTCTGACTGGAAAGCCTTTTTCGAGCTGGGCGTCGAATGCAATCGGTCCGGGCAGCGCGAGCAGAGCGTGCAGGCTTTCGTTCGATCCCTGGAGTTAAAAGAGGATTACCTGCCGACATGGACAAATCTGGGCTATGTTCTCTGTAAATTGGACCGTGCAGATGAGGCGATCGAATGCCTTTCGAAAGCTCTCGTTCTTTATCCGAAATCACAGGAAGCTCACTGTAACGTAGCAGTCGCTTACATGCGCAAACAGCAGATGAAAGAAGCCGAAAGACACCTTCGGACTGCGCTAGCGCTTTCCCCAACCTACATAAATGCGTGGATGAATCTCGCTATTGTCTTGGGTAACCAGGGACGATTTATAGAAGCGATTCTCGCGTGTCACCGAGTGCTCGATATGCAGCCTCAAAATGCGCAGGCTCTACAGGCTATAGAGGCTACGTATACAATCGCCCGAAGCCTCTGCCCATCCATGATGTCACGCTAGCTTAAGCCGCTACGGCATCGCCACCTGAGTTTGCATACTTGCAAAAACTGAATCGCCGTTCTCGTCGAGTAGGCTATCGGTTGCGAGTGATTTTTTCAAACATCACTCGCGCAGGGTTTATTTCGCTGAACGTAATCGCCGTGGAGCCTGGGTTTGCTTTCAGCCTCCGACCATAATCTTGGTCATCTTCTTCACGAAACTCGCCGGGTCCTCGAGCTTCGTCCCTTCGCTGAGAAGTGCCTGGCAATACAGGAGTTCGGACCACTCTTTTTGAGTATCACGCGGCAGATCCTTCATGCGGGTAAGGAGTGGATGCTCCGGATTGAGCTCCATCACACGCTTGGTTTTCGGCGCCTCCTTACCCATCTGCCTATAAAACTGCTCCATGTACTGAGAGTTACCGTCGTCGTTTACCAAGCAAACGGCAGAGTCGGTGAGGCGAGTCGAAAGCTGTACGTCTTTGACGTACTCGGAGAGAGCGTCCTTCAACACTTCAATGAGCGATCCGAGCTGTTCTCGTTGCCCCTTGAGTTTCTCCTCGCGCTCTTTCTTTTCGTCGTCGGAATCGAGCTCGAGCGAGGGATCTGCCACGGATTTGAACTCGTAGTCGTGGTACTTGTCGAGGCGCGGTGCAACGAACTCGTCGACCGGATGATCAAAGAGCAACACCTCGTATCCCTTCTGGTTCAGTCGTTCGAGCAGTGGGCTGGTCTTGAGTACTTCGAGCGCGTTACCGGAGAGGTAGTAGATCGCTTTTTGCTCATGCTTCATGCGCGAGAGGTATTCGGCGAGCGTTGTCGGTTCGCTCTGAGTGGAGGAATTGAAGAGAAATATAGGCAAAAGCGAGTCCTTTTTGTCGAACTCTCGGATGAGCCCCTCCTTCAGCGTAGCACCGAAGTTGCTCCACAAAGCCTCGTACTGCTTCCGATCTTCGTTGAGCATGTCCGCAAGCGTCTTGAGGACCTTCGTCGTCAGCGCCCGACGTATCTGAGTAATCTGCCGGTCTTGCTGGAGTATCTCTCGAGAGACGTTCAGTGAAAGGTCGCTGCTGTCAACGACGCCCTTCACGAAACGAAGATAGGGGGGCAGGAGCTCTTCGCAGTCGTTCATAATGAGAACGCGCTTGACGTACAGAGAGAGTCCACGCTCGCTACCCTCGTAATCAAAGTTCCATGGGCGGGAGCCGGGAATGAACAGGA
This sequence comes from Bdellovibrionota bacterium, assembly GCA_044351795.1. Classification (GTDB taxonomy): domain Bacteria; phylum Bdellovibrionota_C; class UBA2361; order UBA2361; family OMII01; genus OMII01. The sequence goes on from JBILFA010000131.1 coordinate 3,945, forward strand.
GAGCGTGAAACTCCATCGTTCCTTCCGCTTTGTAATGCACCGTCTTGAGCGGTTCGGAGCGGTCGTGAGTGAGGTGTTGGTAGAACTCTCGGTACTCCTCGGCGCTGATGTTCGCAGAAGGCTTGGTCCAGATAGCCTTCCGGCTGTTGAGGATCACATCCTCTGTGGTCGTTACCTCCTGAGAGGGATCGATCGTGCTCTTTTCCTTGCGCGAAACCTCCATCTTGACCGGATAAGCGATGAAGTCAGAGTGTTTCTTAATGGTCGAGCGAAGTACCCATTCGTCGGCGTAGTCTTCCAGTCCACCCTCCTCCCCAGTGCTCGGTTTGAGGTGTAGAGTAATGGAGGTTCCTGCACCGGCGCTACGGACAGTAGGCTCGATCGTGTAGCTCCCCTTGCCGTCCGATTCCCACCGTACACCCTCGGATGTGCCGGCCCGCTGCGTTTCCACCGTGACCTTATCGGCTACGATGAAAGCAGAGTAGAATCCTACGCCAAACTGACCGATCAGATCGGCGTTCTTTTCCTTTGCCAGTTTGAATTGCTTGGTGCCTGAGTGAGCTATCCTGCCGAGGTATTCCCGGATCTCATCGGCAGTCATGCCGATACCGTTGTCTGAAACGGTGAGTGTTCGAGCTTGCGAGTCGGGCGTGAGGCGAATTACAGGCTCGTACCCCTGGGGCATGAGGTCTGTGTTCGTAAGAGCCTCAATTTTCAGTTTGTCGAGCGCATCTGAGGCGTTCGATACCAGCTCTCGCAGAAATATCTCTGGGTGCGAATAGAGGGAGTGAATAATAAGGTGAAGGAGCTCGTTAACTTCGGTTTGAAACTGTTCGGTGGTCTTTTCCATACTGCACGATCATAAAACTCAGTGATTTCGATAAGAGGGGCAATAAGCATTTAGAAGCAAAAATTCAAGAGTTTGGTCGCTCGGCGGAAACTATTTTCGTTGTGCAAACCCGTGGTTGATGAAAAAAGTAATGATAAGACCGGCTAAAGAACTGGGAATCGCTCGTCCAGGTATGAGATAAAGACGAAGACGCGTAACGGGGGTATGTCTGTCATGCAAAGAATTCTCGCCACCATTCTGTTTCTGCTGAGCGTCGACGCCGCGTGTGCCGAAGATGTGTGGCTCCAGGTAAAAGAGTCGCAGGTTCGGGCAGAGCCGCGTTTCTATGCGCGAGGAGTTGCGCCGGTGCGCTACGGAGACCGGCTTCAGATCGTGTCGCGAGATACTGCCTGGATGAAGGTGAGGCTAGGAAAGACAGAAGGGTACCTTCCGGAATCTGCTATCTCTCCCAAGAGGATCGTGTTGTCGGGAGCCCGAGCGGTCTCGGTCGAAGCGGATGCCCCCGCCGTAGTTCTGGCCGGCAAAGGATTTGGTAAGGAGGTCGAGGAGCAGTATCAGCGGAGCGTCTCGGGCTTGAGGTTTGATCTCGTTGATGCTGTCGAGAGGTCGAGCAAGGTCACCTCGACGGAGGTAGCGCAGTTTGTCAAGAAGGGAGACTTGAAATGAGAGAGCTTCTAGGGTGTCGAAGGCTTTTTCATGGGGGGAGGGCGTTGCTCCTTCTTCTTGGCGGCGCTTTTGTCGTAGCAGGCTGTGCCAATCAGCCGTTCAATCAGGTCGGTGCTTCGATACTTTCCTCGACAGGATATGTTAGCTCCACCGAGGCAGAGAGGCTTCTGGGGGCCAGTGCTCGGGCAGTAGAATCCCAGGATTCACTTAGTGCAGAGCAGGAGTACTACCTTGGTCGCGCTGTCTCCGCCAACATCCTGGGAACGTATCAGCCGGTGACAACGAACGGCGTCATGCGCTACGTCAACCAGGTTGGAATGACGATAGCGAGTGTGTCGGATGTTCCCGAGACCTTCGGGGGGTATCACTTTGCCGTCGTCGAATCTGACGAGGTCAATGCTTTTGCAGCGCCAGGCGGATTCATCTATGTGTCGACGGGGTTTGTCCGCAGATTGCCGGACGAAGACGCTTTGGCGGCAGTCCTCGCCCATGAGGTAGCACACGTCAATTTGAAGCACGGGGTCTCCGCTATCTCAAATGCGAAGCTCTTTTCTGCTCTCGGCGAGCTTACGAAACAGGGAGTTTCGATCGCGGGTTCTCACGCAAGCACGCCCGTTGACCTTACGGCGCTCACTAATACCTTAGCCGAGAGCGTCACAGGTGTGACCGACAAGCTGTTGCGTTCAGGGTTTGACCGGAGTCAGGAGTATCAAGCTGACCTCTATGCCGCACGTTTGTTGGAGCGAGCTGGGTACGATCCGAACGCGCTTGTGCGGGTGCTGAATATCTTAGGGGATAGCCAAGCCGGAGATGGAGAAGGTTGGTATGCGACGCATCCGGCACCCAAGAAGCGTATCTCGGAGCTGGATGACGATTTTGACTTTGCACCCCCGCGTGCAGAGAATCCCAAGCGTACTGCGCGCTTTGTGGAAACGATGAGATGATTTCAGGAAGCGAGGGAGAGCCGAGAGAAATCGTGCACGAATCCGAGCACGTTCGAAAAACGCGAAAACTCCGGCTCAGCATGAGTGGTCAGCACTACAAACGCGCTCATCCGAGCGGCTTCTGCTGCCTCTACTCCAACCGGCGCATCTTCGAATACGAGACATTCGCTCGGCTCCACTCCTAACCGGCTAGCAGCCATCAAGAACGCTTCAGGGTGAGGTTTGCCGCGAGCGACCTGCTGAGCATCGACGATGGTATCGAAATAATTATCGAGCACCAGTGCCTCACGAACAAAATCGACGCAGAGCGGAGGAGCAGCAGTTGCGATACCGAGCCGCATCCCCTTTGCTCGTGCATCCATGAGTAGTTGCTCGAGCCCAGCCAGCATCGCTATCTGAGGTCGATAGATCTCGACGTAACGGCGCTCCTTGCGTTCAGCTAGTTGAGCTATCTCTTCGGGAGAGAACCGCCCTGGAAAGATCCTTTCGAAGATCTCCTCATTTTTTCCCCACACCCGTTCCTTGATCTCCTCGGGCGTCCAGGTGTAGCCCAACTCGAGAAAGAGCTGCTGCCATGCTCGGTGGTGCACCATCATGTTATCGATGATCGTGCCGTCCATATCGAAGATAAGGGCTTTGTGATCTTCGGGGTTGATAATAAAGGTATCTGCGACGAGCGCGCTGCGTTGAGATTTATCCATGGGTTATGTCCCTACCTAGCATACTAGCGGTAGCAAGTCCTTACCCTATTCTTCGGTATCGGTGTGAGGGGAACGATCGCATGGCGCAATAAAGGCGTCTGTGAGAGATTTCCCGTATGAAATACTCAGAGGGTAGCTTTCGTAATCTCCTTCGTTTGCTGCTGTTTGTGGTAGTTGTAAAGGGGATAGTACTTGTGGCTTTACTCAACGGCATCACGATGAGTTCCGCACAGCAGAAACCCCCTCGAACGGTCCTCTTTTTCGGTGACAGCTTGACGGCAGGGTACGGGCTCAGCCGCGAGGAGGCTTTCCCAGCTCGCATCGGTGAGCTTGCCGCTCACGAAGATTTCCCAATCGAGGTGATCAATGCGGGCGCGAGTGGGGATACGACCGCGGGAGGATTGCGTCGCCTGGATTGGGTGCTGAAGGAGAGGCCTGATGTCGTCGTTCTCGCGCTCGGTGCAAATGATGGGCTACGAGGGCTCGACGTAGAGAGTGTGAAGGCCAATCTCATAGAGATCGTCCGACGTATTCGGACGAAGTTTCCGGGTGTTCCGATCCTTCTTCTTCCAATGGAACTTCCTCCAACCTTTGGCGAGAGCTATGTGCGACGCTTTCGAGAGGTCTATGGAGAGGTGTCTCGCGAGACATCGGTTGCTCAAGGGCCTTTTCTGCTCGAGCAGGTGGCGGGGTATCCCAATCTCAATCTTCCAGATAGGCTTCATCCGAACGCGCGTGGTCATGAGTTGGTTGCGCAGACCGTATGGCCGTCTCTGAAATCTCTTCTCATCTCAGAGGTCTCTGCCACTCATTGAGGAATAATGATTAGAGAAGCTCATCGTCCTTGTATTCAAAGCGACCGGGATGACGTGTATCCTTCGCGGGACAAGAGAAAAACTGGTACTTCTCACTAGAACCCATCTCAAAAGTCCCTTCTGCTGCGGGCGGCGATATAGGGGCTGCGACGGCGTCAGCCTTCACAAAAAAATCCTCAATGTATCCCGGAGGATACATCTCCGGTTTGTTTGTTCGTCTTCCTTGTCTCGCTCCCTATCTCGCCGCCCTCGCGACGAAGAGACTTTTGAGATGGGTTCTACTATTTCGAGCATGGACCTCAAACGACATCTTCCGACTAAGCTTGGCCAGCGTATTCTCAAGGCAGCAGGCCCTGGCGTCGTAACGGGTGCTGCCGACGACGATCCTTCTGGAATTGCGACGTATTCAATGGCCGGCGCACAGCTCGGCACTCATCTGTTGTGGACCGCCTTTCTCACCTGGCCTCTGATGGCATTTGTGCAAATGATGTGCGCACGGATCGGAATGGTTACAGGGATGGGGTTAGCGCAAGCGCTCGAGAGGAAATTCTCACGCCGAATCGTCCTAATTGCCAGCCTGATGCTCCTGGTCGCCAACACGATCAATATCGGCTCTGATCTAGCCGGAATGAGTGATGCTCTGGAGGTATTAACAGGGATCCCTGCGGAGGTTTTTGTGGCTCCTATGGGCTTTGGCATCATGTGGGCAACCATTGTTCTCAGGTTCAATCAGATCGAGCACGTTCTAAAATGGCTTGCCGGGTTTCTGTTAGTCTACGTCTTTACGGCGTTCTTGATACATATTGATTGGTCAGAGGTGCTGTTCGCTACCCTGATTCCTTCTATGCCTCATGGACCGAATGCCTGGGCTACCCTGGTGGCGCTTCTCGGAACGACGATCAGTCCCTACCTCTTCTTCTGGCAGACAGGCCAGGAGGTTGAAGACGACAAGGCGGGCGGTCGTATCGCTGGTATGCAACGGCAAGCGGTTTCAGCCGTTAAGATAACCGATAGGGCAATCGATGTAGCACTGGGAACCTTCTTTTCCAACATCGTCATGTATTTCATTATTCTCACGACTGCGATGACGCTTCATCGCGCAGGAATCACGCAGATCGAGTCCTCTAAAGACGCAGCTTTGGCGCTTCGTCCCCTCGCTGGAGAGCTTGCTTCGACTTTGTATGCTATGGGCATCCTCGGTGTGGGCTTTCTCGCCATCCCGACACTTGCGGGCTCCGCGGCCTATGCTGTTTCGGAAACATTCCGATGGGATGAGGGGCTCGATCTAAAGTTTCGGCAAGCTCCTCGGTTCTACATGGTAATGGTGGTTGCTACCGCTATCGGAGCGCTCCTTACTCTCCTCAACGTAAATCCCATGCAAGCACTCTTCTGGACTGCTGTCATGAATGGCGTCTTATCGCCGTTTCTTCTCGTCGGAATACTCGCCATCGCAACCGACAAAGCCATCATGCGTGGACAGACGAGCTCTCGCACCTCAGTGGCGGTTGTCGCGCTAACGACACTACTTATAGCGTTTTTCAAAAAGATTGAGACTAAAAAAGTGGGTATCTAGATTGTCCTAGGTGTGCGACAAGATGGGTATTGGCACCTGTCTTT
>JBILFA010000040.1:0-26178 GCA_044351795.1 Bdellovibrionota bacterium
GCGTGTTTTTTTTGTCTTTTACGGCGCAACTTGGGCAAGCCAAGATTGCGCTCGCCCTGCTATTGCAAGTGATTTTTTTCAAAAATCACTCGCGCAGGGTTTAGATATACTCTGAATAAGTCCGAATAAGTCCAAAGATCGGAGGAACTGAAGCAGTAGTAGTGAGACTGAGAAGGAGTTAGAGAGTCCTCCCCGTCCTTTTTATCGAGTCCAGGTGTTGCGGAGTCGATGATATTTGCTCATGCGGCGGCTGTGCGTAAGTCCTTTCTGAGGAGGTAAAGGTTAGCGAGAGCAAAGAGGGAGAACAGTTGGGAGGCGTTTTTGGCGATGCCTCGATATCTGGTTTTGGCATATCCCCAGAGATGTTTAATCACCCCAAACGGGTGTTCGTCTTTTGCCCTGCGCTAGAACTCTTAGCCTCGCTGACCATTCTCTGCTTGACCAGAACAGGACTCTTATCTTTCGAATCGTACAGATGCTCTCAAAACTTACCTCAAAGCATCGATGACGATTACGAATCACGATTATGGTAAAACGTAAACCGATGAATCGTGGACGGTGCTCGTCCCTCGTCACACTGCTACGTCATCGTCACCGATTTCTCCTCACAAAAACTCGCTGGTAGGGACTTATTCAGAGTATCCCTAGATGAAATTGAGTAAGGAAAAGATGTGTCGCGCTAGGCGCGATGATGGAGGTGATGAACAGTGCTGGTTGAGCAGGGCTTTTTCATTCCGACGAGCCTGCCAGAGGAAACCGGCCTAATCAAGGGTAAAGTTTCAGGAGTGAAGTCCGAATCCGCCAAGACCCGTTATTCCTTCCGTCCTACGTAGATAAACGCCACTCCACCACACAACGGAATAGTTCGTTCGACCTTCCATCCTGCACCGATCATCAGCGACTCGAACGCTTGACCGCAGGGGAAATTCGCCGACGTTTTGGGAAGGTACTGGTAGGCCCGGCGTTGGCCTGAAATCAACCCACCCACGAACGGAATAATTGTAGTGGAGTAGAAAGAAAAGAAAGCGCGCCACAGACGATTGCGGGGCTGTCCAAACTCGAGCACTGCCAAATATCCCCCTGCTCTGCACACGCGCCACATCTCGTGCAGCCCTCGAGCGGGATCGGGGAGATTACGCACACCGTACGCTACTGTGATCGCATCGAAGGAGTTGTCGTCAAACGGCATGGCTTGCGCATCAGTTTCGACCCACTCGCAATGTGCAACGGCACTCCAGCGCTTCCTTCCTACCGCCAACATCTCCGGGGAGATATCCGCGCCCACTACTTGCTTGAAGCGCTCGGCTAATCGTGGCACTAAGGCACCGGTTCCGGTGCAGAGATCGAGACATCTCTCTTCTGCGCCGACCGGAAGGGTAGCAACGAGCTTTTTCTCCCACACCTTGTGGAGGCCCAAACTCAGGATCGTATTCAAGAGATCATAGGTCGGCGCGATACAGTCAAACATACGCCGCACCTCACCTGAATTAGTGGGGCGATTGAGGCAGGATATGAGGGGAGATTCAGCCATATGTAACGAATACCACATCGGTGAGTCTTGAGGAATTCGGAACACAAACTCGCTAAAATCCAGCTATCCACGCCCCTAAAGTCACGTTACCATCCCCTCACTATGTTCACCCACGGAACGACATCAGGCGCCTTGCTCTTCAATCTAATCCGGCTCTCGCCACTAGGCAGCTCGCTCATGTTGGGGGCGCTGCTGGCGATTACTGATATAGAACGCTCCGAAACGGCTGTCGGACTGCTGCTCGTACTGGCAGCTGTCGTGATCGTATGGAGTATGGCTGAGAGCGTCTTGATGCTGTGGCATCGCTCCAAACAGAAAGGCGCTGCGGCATCCCGCGGCTATGGATTCGTTACCGTCCTTTTAGGCATTGTTCTGCTCGGACTTCTCAACATCTTCCGCGCACGCAGCTCTCAGAGCCTCTTTCTTATCACCTTGGCTATGCTCTCGATTCGAGGGATGTCACGAGCAGGCTGGGAACAAGGCCGCCCACGCGTGGCTTTTGCAGGATCGATTCTGGGCGCGACCCTCCTTGCACTGCTCTCGTTCTTCGCCATCTCTCCCGAGATCTATTGGCAGAGGATCGTCTTCTCGACGGCGATGGGGTGTGCGGTGGCCTCAGTCGAAGCTGCCTGGTTTGGCGATGCTCTGGCGCATTCGAAGGAGACCCGTTGGGCCCTCCCCCTGTATCGCATCATGCTTCTCGCGGGGCCGGTCATAGTTGCCACCATGGCTCTTGCCGGCTATCTGCCAAGCCACTACGCAGCAGTGTACCTACTGGTCCCCTTCGCCGCTCGGGTCGTCAAACGCGCCTCTGAAGGTGGGATAAACCTCACATCGTGCTACCGGGACGCCGCTGGAGTTTACGTTGGATTTATGGGTATTATCTTGGGGTGCCTGTTTTACATGGCCTCAAGGTAACGCGTGATTTCATTTGAATCGATTGAGCAAAAGGTTCTCTCTAACCAGAGACTGACCTTAGAAGAGGGGTGTTTCCTCTTTGAGTACCCCGACTTGCTGAGCATTGCGCGGCTTGCCCATACTGTTCGCACGCGGTTGCACGGCAAGACGACCTACTACAACTGGAATCTACACCTCAATTCCACCAACGTATGCGAGGCAGACTGCCTCTTCTGCTCCTTCTCGCGCCTCAAGACGGGAATGCCTCAGGCGTATACGATGACGGTCGACAACGCGCGGAAATGGATCACCGAACGCTACAGAAAAGGGATGACCGAGATTCACATCGTCAACGGTCTCAACCCGGATCTCGAGTTCGAGTACTACACGACGTTACTCTCGATGATTCGGCAGGAATTTCCGCCCTTGCACATCAAGGCATTCACCGCTGTTGAGATTCACTACTTCGCACTCAAGTACGGCATGAGCTACGAAGAGGTTCTGCAACGTCTGATGGAAGCCGGTCTCGGCTCCCTTCCAGGCGGCGGAGCAGAGATATTCGCAGAGCGAGCACGCAAGAAGATCTGTCGAGACAAAGCGGATGCAGAGGAGTGGCTCGGGGTGCACCGGGCGGCTCACAAGCTTGGACTCAAGAGCAACTGCACCATGTTGTATGGAACGATCGAAACCGCCGAAGAACGCATAGATCACATGCTGAGGCTGCGTTCATTGCAGGATGAGACCGGCGGCTTCCAGGTCTTCATACCCCTCGCCTTTCACAACGAGGGCAACAGGATGGAGAGGCTCCCTGCTCCAACCGCCGTAGAGGATCTACGTGTTATCGCTATCAGCCGCCTCATGCTCGACAACATTCCGCACATCAAGGCGTACTGGGTGATGTTAGGAATCAAGACCGCCCAGACGGCATTGCTGTTTGGCGCCAATGACATCGACGGTACGGTCACCGAGGAGAAGATCTATCACATGGCTGGCTCGCACTCCCCCGACGCCCTCGACACCAACGAGATTCGACACATGATCGAAGCGGCAGGATTGCTCCCTCAAGAGCGAACCACGACATACCAGGACGTGAACCGCTCTGCGGCGTGAACGTACCCGAAGTGGCGCATTTTTCCCTGCCCGGTCGAAATGGAAGTGTATTTCACTCTGAGGCTGGTGATTGGGCCTCTCACCACCAGTTAACGCGGGCTCAAGCACCTAAGTGAAGAGGGCAGAGAGGTCAGCGAGGGGGTATCATACCGGGTTTTCTATGCTCCTCACCCTCGCTGCGCTCCCGCTCTCTTTGTATTCCCCCCTTCTTGTTTGCATAACCCCGCTCAAGGGCTGGGCCACACTACCCACTCGATTTCTGAAGCGCTTTTATTTCTATGTAAAGCCTACTTAGGGATTGACCGCACCATAGTTACCCACTCGAATCCGCGAAGACACCATATTTCTAGGGTACGACGAATCGACTTGAATAAGCAGCTCAGTCACTAGTGCGTGGTAGTTTCGTAATAAGGGCGATTGCTACTCGTAGCTCTTGAGCATCGTCGCTAGCGACCTCAGGGTCGAAACCATCTCGGCTTTCTTCTGATAATCGGAAGGTACGACGAGGATCGCTGCCGAAGCCTGCAGACCCTTCTCACCAGGACGCGGACACGGCATCAGGGCTGGAAGCCCGGTTATCTGCGAGAAGTTTGCCACCGCTCCATCCACCCCTGAATTGAGTGGGAAATCCTTTTTGCGGAAGTCATCGACCATGATGACTGCCCCGTCTTCGTGAGCCATGTCCAGCGCATTGGCCAGGTCCATTAGACAGTTCGGGAGCTGGTGATTTCCGTCCACTACAATCAGCCGCATCGTATTCCGGAGCCGCTCAGGGGAGAACGTGAACGAATCGCCGAGGATCTGATGCATCCTGTCGGAGATGTCAGGGTCGGCCCTAAAGATGTCGCCGATCTTGGAGTCGTTGTCGATGCCGATCTTCTCCCGGTACCTGATGTTGTTTGAATCCGGCTTGCCTGGCGCTACGGCTACCAGGGCAGTAGGCAGATCGATCGTTACGATTTCGGTTAGGTCGCAGCTCTGCGCGATGAGCTGTTCGAGGCGCCCGCGAGCAGTCCCGAATACGAAAGCTGTCTCTGGCTGAATCGCCTTGGTCAGCTGAACTAGGAGCGCAGAAGCCTCTTCGGGGGCTGATCCGTAATTCTCCGGCGCGCCCGCATACTCTTTGTGTGAGGCGAGCATCTCAGGGCTCGGAGGGGTATAGCCAGGGAACACCTTTTCCAGCACAGCCTCGTTAGCGGGAAGAACCGCAGCCTTGAACGGTAGGATCGTCGACGGCTGTATAGCTTGAATCTCCTTACGCTCGGCGAAGGCGTACGTTTCGAGAATTCTTGCGACCACTCCCGCAATAACTTCAACCTGTAGGGCAGTTATGTCCTGCCATCGTGCGACGTCTAGGTTGGAAGCGGGCTGTTGTGATTGCTCGATAGTGGTCATAGATCCCTCGCTATTAATTGATTCAATCTTTCGCGCTCCCGAGTCTCCCGAGCATGACAAAAGCGTCGTTGCCTTGCGCGATCTAGACGCTACGAAGGCACCTGCGATTATAGAGATGCGTTACTGTTACGCAACTCAAGCACCCAGCAAACCTAGGCGACTGCTGGATACGGCTTCCATAAACGACTATTATAGACGCAGAGGAAGTGTTTCGAGCATCGGACCCTACTGAGATGGAAGCATTTTCTTTGTACTTGCCTGCGGACCATGAGAACGATCAGGGGACGAACGACCCTGTTACGAAGCTCACGTTCATCACGACATGAAGCTCGCCGGGGTACAGGGTAGCGCCTCAACTTCAACGAACAGTACTTAAAAGACAGGGCGCTTCCGAGATTAGAGTGGGGAATATGAAGAAAGAGGACAGTGAGGTCAGCGAGGGATACAATACCGGTTTTACCTGTACATCTTCCCCTCGTTGCCCTCCCCGGTCTCCTTGTACCGATCTGCTCTGCAAACGAGCATTGAGGAAAATGAGTTTATTAGCGCAACACTACCTCCGCGGTCGGAAGATCCGTCCTACGTTCAGATAGAAGGACGCTTCATCATCGTTGTTCATACCTGCCGCAAAATACAGCGGTACGATCGGAGTATCGGCCCCCACGAAGAGCAAACCGGCCAGGATACCGGTGTTGTCTTCGATGACAGGAATATCGCTTCGTACGGAGGCCATCTCGAACGAGCCGCCGCCAAAGAGGTTCAATCGAGCGAGCGGTCCCCCCATAGAGGCTAACTCTCGATAGTATGTGACGCGACCAATCACGAAATCAGATGCAGCCAAACCGCCAGGCTGGTATCCCGCGAGATCGAACATCCCTCCGAGAAGAAACACTCGACCAGGATCGATGGTTTGGAACGAGACGCCGTAATCAGAGGAAAAAGCGATCGTGTGTACACCGTACGAGAGCGGTTTCTGCGCGCTGCCCTGAAGCTGCGTGAAATCCTCCGAGGAACCGAGAACTTCGGTATTCCGCGCAACCTCGAAATCAAAGAGAGTTCCCGTCCTCGCAAAATCCGGAGTATCTCGAGAATCAAAGTTGACCTGTCCGAAGTAATTTCCTATCTGGTAACTCCCCTCGCTAAGAGAAGGACTCCCAATCTGACGTTTAAAATCACCATTGCCGCGACGCACACCGATCTGCGCCTCTCCGTTCGTACCGAGGCGATATCCAACTCCCAGCCCTCCCGTGATTCGGCTGCGTTGGTACTCAGCGATCGTTTCGTCAACAACCCTCACGGGAACTTGATACCGATCAAGGCTCAAGATCGGATTTACAAAGAGATTCCCTTCGTAGGTTAGCGGCTGATAGTAGTCGAGCTCAAACAGAGGACGCCACCCGATGTCGAGGCGTACGTCGAGCATCCCACCTGCACGATTGAGGTCATTGAAGCGCGCTCCCAATGCAAGCTGATAGGCGCTATTACCCTGGAAATCATCCTGGAGCGAAAATCCGACCTGAAGATATTGGTCGTACCATGAAGGTTTTCTCGCTGTAATGGCGAGGACGTTACGACCATCGGCATCCTTTTCGACCGTGTAGGAGAGTGAGGCGAGATCTCCCTCATTGTATACCTTATCCACAACTCGCTCGATCGCCTCCGTATCGAGTGGCTTTCCTACCTGAAAAGAGAAGTTGCGCTCGATATCAGGGGTATGCTGCGCAATATCAGAAGAGACACGCATCGAAGCGATCACCATGTCATCTTTCACTGATGCTTCACGCTGGGCTTTGTAGGCAGCGTACTCCTCTTCCGATACCGAGAACTGTTTGAGAGCCTCTAGATTATCGAGCGCCTCGGTCTCTCCACGCGCCAAGATCTCCCTACCCTTTTTGAAATCGGTTGCGCTGAAACCTTTGAGGTCCGGCACCAGGAGGAGATCCGCCGGACGCATGTTTTGGCGCTGCAACATCGAATTCTGCTGGAGCAGCAGCGAGAGGATCTGCCCTGCGATTCCGAGCACATTGCCCAGTTCGTCTTTTTTCTTGAGGTCGACGACGAGGTCTACGACGATCAGGCGCTCTGCCCCCATTTGGAGCGCGATGTCGACCGGTAGGTTATTGGCTATACCGCCATCCACTAACGCCCGATCATTGAGTATCACGGGGGTAAAGAAGCCCGGCACCGCCATACTCGCGCGTGCTGCATACGCGAGCTCACCCGAGCGCAGCGGAACCGCCTCTCCGGTTTCGATATCAGCAGCCACTGCACAGAAAGGGATCGGTAAGGAGTCAAAATTGATATCGCCTGGAGTTCGATAGTAGAGCTTCTGCAACAACGGTAGTACGTGCTGGCCGGACACGACTCCAGAGAACTGAGCAAGGCTACCTCCCTTGATACCGATCTTGGCATCACCAAGGAACTGGCCGCCTCGCCCGTATTTATTACGATACTCCACGTCCTCTCGTTTTAAAGTCTCGTTAAAGAGGGCATCCCAATCGGTATCGAAGAGCACCCCTTCCATCTCGGGCACCGTGCAGCCGGTGGCATACGCCGCACCAACGATCGACCCCATACTCGTTCCGGTGATGATGTCTACCGGGATGCGGTTCGCCTCAAGTACTTTGAGCACTCCGACATGCGCCATTCCGAGCGCTCCGCCTCCGGCCAGCACAAGACCTATCTTAGGACGCCTACCTTTTCCGTCAGCATGAGGAGCACCCAAAGCTCCCTCTGTCGAAACGGTAACGAGTACTACCAGCGCGATGATTAACCGGAGCAATGTCATTTTTTGATTCCGCCACTATATGAACGATAAGTATGGCCTTTCCATAGATGTCGAAACGGAATTCCATGCCTAATGATACATGGTAAGGACGCTCATCTCCACTTAATTTAACAAAGCGACAACCGCACCGGAGAACCGCCACCAATCTCAGACAAAGCCGCTGCGAGCGGCTCGACCTTGGCACGCCAATCCGGATCGGTCTCGAGAGCAAGGGATCCGAACATTAGATCTTCGATCGTGGCGATCTGATCGCTTCTGTATGCGAGCTCCACCTCTCCGCGCAGAATATCAGCACAAACGAGTTCGAGCCCACGCTCGAACTCAGGGATGTAGCGAACCCTCCCATGCCAACGTTCAATCGCCCGAGCGACAACACTTTCGGACACGTGCGCCGCAAGCGCCGCAACCCGAAATCGCTCCACATCACCGGAATGCGGGGCTCCCGGAAGAACCCGATATACGAGCGAACTGTCAGACGATCTCCCCTTGTGTTCAGATGCCTTCAGTTCCTCTATCACTCGCTTGGCGCTCAACCCCGCATCCCACGGCCCACGCTCCCGCGGAGAGAACAGGCCGCCGTACTGCTCGAGGTCGTGGCGATAGGCGTGCCGCTGGCAGAATTTTCCTACGAAGACGACTGCACTCAAAGCAACACCTTCGGTCCGGCAGATTCGCTCAACGAGTGAGGTTAGGTCAACGCCGGTGTCGCGCACAACGATCTCTACCACCTCGGGAGATCCGGTCGACGAAAAAACATACTCTGTGTTCTCAGAGTTCCCCAATACTACCTGGTTGCCGTCTGCGGTGTATGCGCCTTGAAGCCGACACACCACGCGTAGGAACTCGTGACCTTCGAGCGACTTGGGTCCAATTTTTCTACCGAGCCGCGACGACGGTATTCGAGTCGTAGACGGGTCAAGCAGCAGCGAGCCAGCACGCACCTCGCAACTCCATTGCGATAGCGGGTCGCGCACTCCTACGGCATACAAGCCTGTGCCGACCTCGGACTCAACATGGGTTATCTCTACGTCCGAGAGGCACACCGCCCCCTCCTGCCGAGCTGCAAGGATCGTTTCGCGTATCACCGCCCGTTCATCGCATCCCGGGAGCTCTCCATCGGGAAGCTCTACGTGACGACGACAGAGCTTTCGCACCCAGTTCTCGGTAAATGTCGGTGTCTCCTTCGAGACGCGAAGGCTTTGTGATCTCATGAGGTGTTGGGGCAAGAGTGCAGCCGTTGAGCCAGCTCTTCGAGCGCTCTTTAATCGCACAAGTGGGGGCGCGCGAAATAGATCTCGATAGGCTACACTCCACAACTGGGCAGTGCTACCGAAGTAGCTTTCATGAAGCATCAGCACCCTGATTCCAGCCAATGACGCTTGATGCGCAGTGACAGCGCCGGTAAGCCCTCCCCCGAGTATGACGAGGTCATAGCCTTTAGCCTGGGCTACACGTTCGAAACACTCGGTTCGACTGGGAAGATAAGAGAACTGCGCCTCCGCGCCCTCGCCTTCACCACTCGCAGCTCGATAGAAGGAGAGCAGCCAATTATTCATATATCTGCGCCCGCCAGCGAGCGTCACTCGGTATGCGAAGTTGCCACGAACCGGCAGTTAGCTTCTCAAATGAGCACTCTCCGCCGGTAGAGATCGGCACTTTACGTTCAGCCGCCAGCCCATCGAGGTTCGCCGCCACGCACTCACCCTTGACGGCTGCTCCACCCTGAAGCGTCACCCTTACATTTCCGGATTCCCGTACAACGCGAGTGGCCCGCATGAGACCGGCCGAATCGAGAATACGGAGCTGAGAACCGCTCACCTGCTGAGCAGAGAGGAGCTGCGAAGAAAGCAACAAAACTGCGGCGAGCGCCGCCGCAACTGAGCGATGTATGCGCACACTGAGAGCATCTTTCATACGAACCTCCACTGGTCCCTCGACCGGAAAGTTTCTCCACCTACTTGGTGAAAAAACCGGAAAACTGCTCAGGTCTCATCAGATCACTCGTTAAAGCCCGATATCACGCCGAACGCGTCGCCCGCGCAACTGCACGAGATCGACTGCTTTGTACGCAACACCTCGAGCGCTCTCATAATCCACTCCGAGCCCAACGACGCTCAACGTTCTGCCGCCGTTACATATCACTTTACCACGGCCGTCGATCGTCGTGGCAGCGTGAAAAACAAGGCTGTCCGGTACGAGACCGACCAGGTCGAGCCCCTCGATGACGTCGCCTTTTACCGGCTTCTCTGGATAACCGTCCGAAGCGATCACTACACAGGTACTTACCCGTGTATCCCAGCTCAAGGTCGGCTTCTCCGCTCGCTTACCCGCCATCCACTCGAACAGCTCTATCGGGTCGCTCACGAGCCGTGTCAGGATCGATTGACACTCCGGGTCTCCGAGACGTGTGTTGTACTCCAAAACCCGGATCCCGGCAGTGCGCACAGCCGACGATATCGGAACCATCAGACCCGCGTACAAAAAGCCCTTGAAAGGGGTTCCCCGCCTCGACATCTCTTTCAGGATCGGAGCAGCACAGTATTCTTGAATCCAGGTGAGGTCCTCGGCGGTTATGCGTGGCGAGGGGCACACTGAGCCCATGCCACCTGTATTCGGCCCCTGATCATCATCATAGATGCGCTTGTAGTCGTGAGCCGGCGCGAGCGCTACGAGATCTGTCCCGTTAGACGCAAAGATGCAGCTCACCTCGACCCCTTGCAGGAACTCCTCGGCAACTACCTGCTCCGCTTTGAGCGGACCGAACAGCGCATCGATCGCGGCAGGAAACTCGGCGGCATCCTGGATCACAAAGACCCCTTTTCCAGACGCTAGTCCATCGGCTTTGAGCACGAGCGGAGCCCCCTTCAACGCACAATGCTGTTCTAAGTCACCACGCGCGGTGAATACGGAATAAGAAGCTGTGGGCACTCCCGAGGCAACCATCACCTCCTTAGCGAAGGACTTTGAGGTCTCGAGCTGCGCAGCAGCTTTTGACGGGCCGACGATCGTACACCCAGATGCTTCGAACAGGTCTACTATGCCAGCCTCCAAAGCAACTTCAGGCCCCACTACTGTGAGCTCTATCCTTTGCGACTGCACAAACGCCAGCAGCTCGGAGATAGACGTAGGGGCGAGATCAACCAGCTCTGCACACCCCGCAATACCGGCGTTACCCGGGGCACAGTACACCTTCGAAACCCGCGGCGAACGCTTGATACGCCAGCACAAAGCGTGTTCTCGAGCACCACTTCCAACCACTAATACCTTCATCGTTGTTCTCTTCCTTTAGTGTCTAAAGTGCCTATCCGATGTGAAGAAGAGGCTTACGCCGCGAGCATCCGCGGCTTCTTGAACCTCGCTGTCACGGCGCGAACCGGCCGGAGACACAACTGCCGTAACACCGACCTCACTGAGCGTTTCAATCGAGTCCGCGAAGGGAAAAAATGCGTCTGAAGCCGCAACCGCACCATCGAGCAGATGCCCGTGCAGCTTGGCCTTCTTGATCGCAAGCTCGACGGAATCAACGCGGCTCATCTGACCCGCTCCCACTCCGACCAGCAAGCCGTCACGTACGAGCACGATCGCGTTCGACTTGACGTGTCCTACGATACGCCATGCAAGGTCGAGGTCCGCCAGCTCATCATCTGTCGGGGTTCGAGAGGATGCAAGCATCGCGTGGGTAACCTGCGAGCGATTGATATCCGGCTGCTGCACCAAGAGGCCGCCTATCACCGAGCGCACCTCGTACCCGGAGATGGAGAACCCATCTATCTGTAGAATGCGCAGATTCTTGCTGGTGCGAAGCACCGAGAGAGCCTGCTCAGAGAACGACGGAGCCACGACCAGCTCGGCGAAATCTTCTCGGATCTGCTCTGCGGCGTTGCGATCTACCTCCCGGTTAATTACGACGATACCTCCGAAATGGCTCCGTGGATCGCACTGCTTGGCACGCTGAATAGCATCCGACACATCGACGCCACGCGCCACTCCGCACGGGTTGAGGTGCTTGAGGATCGCTACCACAGGCGAGCCGGTCGGGAGATCCGAGAGCAATCGCACTGCAGCATCGAGATCGAGCATGTTGTTGTAGGAGAGCTCCTTACCACCGAGTTGAGTCCAGCGTGGGCCGGTAAGCATCTCCACATCAGACGAAGTCGCTGTGTAGAGCGCCGCCTTTTGATGAGGATTTTCACCGTAGCGTAGGTCGCTTTGCTTCGTGAGGGAAACCGTGCAGGTGGCTGGAAAGGATCCCGTTTCTTCCCGACCTTTCACGACACTGAAGAAGTAACCGGATATCGCCGCATCATACGCTGAGAGGGTTCCGAACACCTTCGCTGCGAGCGTCCGCCGGAATTCGAGGCTGAACGGATCTGTGTCGGCTTTGGCGGTTGCAAGCTGCTCTATTACCGCTGAGTAATCGGATGGATCGATCAGAGGAAGCACGAAGCGGTGATTTTTGGCGGCGGCCCGAATCATCGTCGGACCGCCCACGTCTACCAGCTCAGTCATCTTTTCGGCATCTTGGGCGCGATCACTCTCGAGATACTTGGTGAATGGATAAAGATTGACCACCACCACATCTATCGGCGCTATCCCCGCCTCCTCCATCTGTGCAAGGTGCGTCTCTAGGTCGCGACGCGCCAGTATCCCACCGTGAATCTTAGGGTGTAGGGTCTTCACACGACCATCGAGAAGCTCAGCCAACCCTGTGTAAGATTCTACTGAGGTGAAGGGTATCTGAGCACCTTCGAGCGCCTTTCCAGTGCCCGAGGTAGCCAGCAGGTCGTACCCTGCCTTATGGAGCGCGGATGCAAGATCGCTCAATCCAGTTTGGTCAGAGACACTTAGCAATGCGATCTTCTTCATGGATCCTCCAGCCGATACGTGTAAGTAAGAGGGATTTATATAGCCCGTTCAGAGCGAGGATTCCATAGCGGGAGCCTTCCTAAGAACACGGACAAGCGCCGAAGATCCACTTTTGCAGCAGGGGAAGGTTTTCTGTGTCACAGCGCAGAAAATACCAGCGAAGCCCCTTCCCCGCACGCACCTAAACGGTGCGATAGCACCGTTTCCAGCAAAACCTTGCGTCAGCGAGGTTTTGCTTCATCTCCCGAGCTTAGCCAGCGCTTCAACGCTGTCCGGCTTCCCCAAGTACGTCGCCGCCGGACCGATCGTCGACACCGTTACCACCGCTCATCAGACGTTCCAAATCAACCAGCGAGCTTCGCAAACTCTCCAGGTTCTGTTCAAGCCTCTTGCGCATCGCAAGACGCCTGTCTCGATCGGGCTCAGCCAGAGCTTTGGCATATTCTAGATCTTGCTTGACCGTCTCGAGCTGTAAGGTCAGGAGTTGCCGCTGAATCTTCAAGTCCTCGACATGTTTGTTGGTCTCGGCCAAAACAGTATCCACCGTGTCTCGAACCTCCTCCTGCAACTCTCTCAAGAGCTGGATGCGCCGCTCTTTAAGCGTTGCTAACTGCTCTCGTTTTGCCTCGTCGTTAGGATGGTGCTGCTCAACGTCGTCGAGAGTTCGTATAAGATCGTACGTTGCTGCTTCGAAAGAGGCCTTCTTCTTCTGAACACTCTCTGCCGATGCTCCCACCTCCGCCGCTAACTTGAGAGCATCCTGAGTTTCGAGGCGCTTTTGACGCGCATACCACTGTTGTAACTTACGAGACGCTGCGCCGATCTGTTCCTCTATTGAAACGAGACTCGTTTGGATATCGTCGGCCTTCTTCTTGGCTGCGACCACGTCCTCTTGTGAATTGGTGCTGCTCGGTTTACCTAGTGCCGCTATCTGCGACTCTAACTTGCGAATCGAGCTCTCGAAGGCGTCCCTCACCAACTTGTCCTTCTCCGGATTGCTGGTGGAGAGAATCGCCTGCCGCTCATTGTCGCGTTGATTTGAAGGCGACGAACGCTCGGATGAGGTCGTCGTCTTGCCGACTCCGTTCCGAGACGACGCGACCTCTTCATTGCGACCTTTGCCGGAAAGCAAGGCCACATCAGACAAATTGAGCGGATGTATAAACCTCCTGGCGAGACCCCCGACCACCATCCCGAATACCAGAGCCGCAACAACCAGTAACGGTACAGGCACCCCTCCTTTCGGCTTGTGATAGCCCGGGCGCTTGCGTTGACGATGCGCTTCAACGCGATCTAGCTCCGGCGGTTCCTCGACCGGTGGCGGCTCGATAAACTGGGTCTTTCCTGCGGGACGTCCCCCTGCGGTGACAGCCTCCTCGCCGGTGAGATTGGCGGTATCGGAAGCAACTCTGTCCGCTGGTTTTTCCTCGACCTGTTCGCCGCGAACCCTCTCATCTGAAGAGGTTCCTTCATGCAAATTTTGCGCTGCGACATCACGGGCCTGGCGATACTGCGCGGAGCGCTTCTTGCTCGAGGTATCGCCGATGGCCACTATGACAACCGTGATGTTATCCGACCCTCCCCGCTGATTGGCGAGATTTATCAAGATCTGGCTCGCATCATCCAAAGGGTTCTGCCGAACTACATCCACAATCTCGTGAGAATCAACAAAGTTGTACAGTCCATCCGAACACAGCACATAGATATCTCCGAGCTGCGGAGCGTCTAATCGCGTGATCTCGACCTGGATCTCCTCCAGCGGCCCCAAGGAGCGGGTCAACATGTGCGCCACAGGGTGATGTTCTGCCTGTTCAGGGGTGATCGCCCCCGAACACACCAACTCCCTCACCAGTGTGTGATCCTCTGAGAGTTGAATAATCGATCCGGCGCGTACGCGATACGCACGAGAATCGCCGATGTTCAGGCAATACGCAGCATTTGAAGAAAAGAGAAGCCCCACCAGAGTGGTTCCCATTCCAGCCAAAGCCGGATCCGCCCCGCCCTTTTCGAATATGCGCTGATTGATCGTCTGGGCTATCGACGCAATGGCGTCAACTGAGGGCAGTTCCGCTTGTGCCTTAAACAACTCCTCCAAACCCGCTACGGCGGTTCGCGAAGCGACCGCTCCCCCTCGAACTCCCCCCATACCATCGGCGACAAAGTAGGCGTGGAACCCTTCCTTCTTGATAATTCCAAAGGCATCTTGATTTTCGTCACGACGCATACCGACGTCAGTCCCGGCCGCGCAACGGAGCGACGAGAGGTCGAGCGGCTGTTGTTCTTCAATCGAAGAGGTCGTCATGATTCAACTTTGCGGCACCTTGACAAGCGTAGGATCCGAGGGTCCTATCGGTTTCTACCCGTAACATGCTTCTACCATCGGCAGATGTCGGGACCAACTATTGAAAATCTTTAGGGCGGAACCATTACGATCGCTTCGTCTTGACCGGGGAGTAGCACCGCCCACAGCGTAACAAGCTACCAAGAACGCACATAGTCTCGCATAGTTGCGTTAGTCATACCCTTAATCACGAAGGTTTCCTGGATCCTGCATGAACGCACCGGATAGAGCGGCTGGGAGCATTGGCATTTTACAACCTCGTTTTGAATGTATAAGTAATGAGACGTTATTAGTTCTAACGGATTCAAAATCGCAGATTCGAACACACCGAAGGATTGTGGGCTTAGGGTAATGACAAGCATCTTCTTTGACCTCGAGACCACCGATCGCTCTCCACTCGGACAGATCCTCAACTGTCACTTCATCGTGGTCGGTAAAAGCTGGGAACGCCTGGGAGACTTTTCACTCGATATCCGCATCTCGCCCCTGCAACTCCCCTCGCCGGGTGCAATACTGGTTAATCGTACCGCTGTCCTCGATCATCAGGCCGGAGATGCCGTACCCGAGGCCGAGGCTATGCGTCGGATTTCAAAGTTCATCTCCAGCGTCATCGACCGAAGTACAAGACCGGTCGAGTTAATCGGATTCAATTCCGGGAAGTTCGATATCACCCGGCTACGAACTTCGATGATCCGTAACGGCGTGAACCCCTTTTTCTATGGCAAGGTGATCAGTCGAGATCTCCTCCACACGGCGCGCTATCTCAGTGCGACCAACCCGGACTTTCCGCGTGATCCACGCCCTGGAAGTACAGGAGAAGATCGCTTGCGCCTCTCCTTGCGACTCGAAACCCTCGCTACCTTCTTCGGATTGCTCCAAGGCGCGCAGAGCCATCACTCGAGTGGAGATACAGAGCTCACACTCTCTCTCGCCAAGCTCTTCGCCGAACGATTCGGACGGGACGTGCGCCACTCGCCTGGATATGATGCCGCTCAGCTTCACTCAGCGGGCAACTCGACGTCCGTAGTAGCTGCCGTTTTTCCGAACTACGATCTTACTTCTTCGGACCACTATCTCCGCACACCGTACGCATTTTTGGGCGGTGATCCTCGCTCTGGATTGTGGGTAGATCTCACCAAGTATCGTGAAGGAAGGGGCCGTGAGGCAGTACGGCTCATCAACGGCACATCCGGTTTTCTGCACATCGAGCACCACGCCCACCTGAGGGATGAGTTTCACAACGATGCAGCGGAAGCTCGATCCCAATTCCGAGAACTCACGGTACAGAATTTTTACCAGCGCAGTTGCTGCGATATCGAAGCCGATATTTATCGGCTCTTCGATGCTAACGGTATCGATGCGCTTGCTCGCGCGATTCAACACAAAGACTCCGGCATCGTCTCTGCGCCACAGCTCCGAGACGCCCGAGTGCTTCTCACACGCTACAAAATGTCGAACATGGATTGGAGTCGCGCCACTGCGGATCAGGAGCGACTCCTGCATGACTACGCGCTGTACAGATACGGCGGTCGATGCAACATACGTAAGAGCTTTCGCGGCGACCTGGACCCCGCAATCGAGAATGAAGCAGCGCATGCGACCCTGGGAGAGCAGATGCGAGAACTCGACACACGTCTGGAAACGGCTACCCCGGAAGACAGGCGACTCCTTGAACAACTCCGTGAGTTTTATGAGAGCTCACCCATCATGCGGGTTGCTGGCAAAGAGCTCTTGGAAATCCAGAGAGCAAAGCCGCTACAACTCGCTCCTGAAGATTTGGCCGTACCTCCTCATCACACACGAGACATCGCGCGCGGCGATCTGCTCCCGTGAGACGCAGAGTGAAGTGCCCAACTCGGCTCTGGGGTCTCGTCTTCCGGGTACCCTACGTAATTACACCTCACGTTGACGTCCCTCAACCGCAGTGAACGCGGTCTCAAGCGCGTCGCTAAGTTGCTGAGGTAGGATCGTTCCCGTCGAAAGTCTAATGAGATCGAAAGGGATCCCACGAGCGGCTCGTTCCTCAGCGGACTGCTGAAAGTGAGAAACAACGGTAACCGCGGAGATAAGCGGCTTATCTCCCCCAAATGATGGAGCTAGGAAGGTTCCCTGCGGAGAGGCCTCGATGAAGGCGTCTACGAACGCCCCGATTTCTCGCATATCACGGGCCGCGAGGCGGAATGACACAACCCCTCCGAAGCCAGTCATTTGTTGGGTGGCGACTGAATAGTCTGGATGGGAGGGATGTCCCGGATACCAGAGCTGTTTGACCAGCGGATGTCGCGCGAGAATCTCGGCGACGTGGAGTCCGTTCTCGTTGGCTTGAGCGGTTCGCTCAGTAAGGGTGGCGATACCGGATTCGATTTCGAGGCAATCGATATCATGGCCGATATTTCCACTGCGGCTCCGACGTTGATAGAGCGGGAGAAGTCGCTCTTTACTTCCAATGACGGCCCCCGCAAGGGCTTGGTTACTACCGCTGATATATTTGGTCAGTGACGGAATAACTAAATCTGCTCCCTGCTCAAGAGGCCGCTGATTAAGGGGGCCAGCGAATGTGTGATCCACAATCACGAGTGCCTGTGAACCGCATTCGAGAACCTTCCTCTTAACCGCGGCAACGTCAATAACGCGAAGAAATGGATTTGAGGGAGTCTCGAAGATAATACCCACGGTGTTGGATTTCATAAATTGGTCGAGATTTTTGAAATCGTCGACATCAATTAAATCAACCTGGGCCCATCCTCGGGCGCTCATTTCCTCGAGGATCGCGTTTGTTTGACGGTATCCTTGTCGCGCCGCGATGATATGGCCACGCTCTGATCCACTGGTTGGAAGAATAGAGTGGATGAGCGTTTCGATAGCCGCCATACCGCTTCTGAAGATTAACGCTTGTTCACCGCCGTCGAGTTTCGCGACGATTTTCTCAACCCGCCGCAGAATCGGCGTCCCGTATCGAGCGTACTCAGCCTCGTTCTCACCGAGTAAGCCGTTCGCCTCGCGATACTTGAGCGTTGCGAAGTCTCGCAGGGTCTTTGAACCGTGGGTAGTGGCAGTGCGTTCCGCTATAGGCTGTGAAACCTGTTCCTCCAGGGGCCGAGATGCAGGGCTTATCTGTTCAAGATACTCGCGCAAAGGATCCGACCGCCTCGCCGCAGCGAGCGGTGCTGGACAGAGCTGTTTTAAGGCGTCGTTAGCGCCAGCGTCGTTCGGAGTGAAAGAAGCTCGAGAGCCCCCGCCTTCTTGAGAAGTTACTTGTACCATGAATCACCTTTTTTAAAGTGACTCATTATCCCCTGTTATCTAAGACGGCGACTGAGCATGAAACGGGAAGAGGAAGGGACTTGCTAGGAAAAGCAAAAATCCTCTCTCATCTTCCAGATTGCTCTTTCGCCCATTACTGGGCGAACGCGTCTGCCGGAATTGGCACCTTGAGATAATCTCAGGCTGCCGAGGCTTCATCGGGCCGGTCCCTCTGCCTCTCTGGATAAGAGTCGGGCCGAAAGATATCGAACGCGAGCAGACGCGTCAAGGGAACGGGGCTCGTTTACCATCGGCTTAAGCGTTGTATTTCGTTATCCTGGACCTGGGCTAGTGCTGCCTTCAAAAAGTTCTTTCACCTTGACAGCGCTTATCGCAGCACTAAGGCTGTTCGTTTCCGTGAGACATGCACCGGCTCCCCTACTCAGTAACAAGCTGAGTCCACTGCTCCAGCTTGAAGCCTAAAAGCGCATGGTTTCTGGTCAAGACGAAGGGTCGTTTGACCAGCATTCCGTCACGCGACAGTACATCGACTGCATCGTCGATACTCATCGATGCGAGCTTCGCCGAGAAGCCTCCTTCTCGATAGCTCTTGCCGGAGGTATTGAAGAGCGGCCGGATCGCCCCCTGACGAGCTATCATCTCACGAAGCTCTTCCTTGGGCGGAGGGTTCTGAGAGATGTCCACAGCCTCGAACTCCATGCACCCCTGTCGAAGAAAGGCGAGCGCTTCTTTACACGAAGAACACTTTGGATAATGGTACACTTTTATCATGGCGCGATCGTGCCGGTGCTACTTCACTTGGCGAACAAACGGCGGTCCCGAAAGGTATCGCTCGCTGCGGAGCTGGTCCACCAGACGATCAGCATGGACCCGATTCTGTTCCGGACCGACAAGCACTCGGAAATACTCCTCACCTCGCACACTGGCGACCTCAACGACAACCGGGAAGCCGGACTTCTTGAGTTTACGAGCCACCGATTCAGCATCCGAGAGATTCTTCGGAGCGGCCACCTGCGCAAAGTATCCGGAGGGCACGATGCGCTTGACGAAGTTTGAGTCCGTTTTTGAGGGTGCCGCCTTCTCTTGAACGTCGGGCAGCGCGGGCACCACCGGCTTAGGGTCTTCTACCGGTTGAACCTTGGCTACCGGTTTGACTTCGAGCTTAGGTTCCGCTTTCTGCTCTATCTTCAGGTCATCTTTTGCGGGCGGCGCCTGCACGCCTGTCTCGGCTTTAGCTACACGACTACCTTCTGTTCGCGCCTTGGCGAGGCGCTCTTCGAGGATAGCTCCCAAAGTTTTGTCGGAGCTCTCTGTGGTTCCGTCGGACTTAGCGCCAAGGAAGCGCACCGTAGATTCCTGGGCGAGCGCCTCGCCCGTAGCCGCCTCATCGGCAGAATCGTAATCAAAGAGATCTACCTCTGCGCCCGAGTTTCCCTCCCCTAGTATGCTAGGGGTGGGACCGTCGCCTCGAGCAGAATCCCCCGACTTTATCTCCTTGGTGACTCTAACAGCCGCCGGCTCTTGCTCCTCGCCCTTCTTTCCTTTGGGTTCCGGTGCTGCTTTGGGCGCTTCATCCATGAGCGCGGGAGCGTTGAGCTTATCGTATATCGCAGAAACACTCTGTGCGGAGCGCTCAGGCAACTCCTCGTGGATTGCGAGCTTTGCAACTTCTACACCCGATGCGGAGCGTGCGCTCTCAAAACCAACCGATTGCCCTGAGAAGAAGCCGACGAAGTACGCACCTACCAAGGCACCGACAGCCAGGCCAAGCCATATCACAACCTGAGGCGCGCCGAGGCGAACCTCCCAGCTCTTATTAGACCCACGACCGTTCGTCATAGAGCTTCTCCTTCTCTCGTCGGAAGACGCCAGGCGATACGACCCGTCTCTCTGAGGTGGATCTTCCGGGCCTCGGGATTGAACATTCCGGTTTTCCGCTAAAGATCCCCAATTCATCTTCGCCATCCCGCCTCCGTAGCAACAACCGGTAGTATACTTGAAAGACCGAACTCCACACTAGCGACAATCTCACGCAGGTCTTGATTAGCGGATCCCGCCGTCAGTGCCCTGCGAGACGCAGGGGCATTCAGCAAGGCGTGTGCCTGAGTGGAGAAATCCTGCAGCACCTGCGACCAGGCCGGAATCTCCCCCTCACGCACCGCTCGCGAGGTCCACGCTGGCAGGAAAGCCGCCCGCACAAGGAGCGAGCGCCACGCATCGGGAATAGTATGGAGATCCGGAAGGGTTGTCCGGAGCGGCACAGGGCCTAGGATACGCTCAAATCGCTCCACAAGCGCCTGCACATTCCACAACGGCGAAGCCCCCTCGTCATACAGAGCAACGGCGGGATCAAAATCGCCGGAAGGAATCGGGGAGGCAGCGTGAAAGATCCACCGCAGCCAGTGCATGGGTGTAGCGAGCCGATCGACGACCCTTTTAAGATACGGGAGCGCAATCAACTCGGAAAGCACCCGCTCGCGAGCGAGAAGCCACCCATCATTTGGCATGCGTATCGAGATGCGTCCAGCTTCTCGCGCCGCGTTAAAAGCAGCGAGCGCTTCCTTCGAGAGCCGATCGAAGTAATGGTGCGAGGTCCACACCACACACGGCTCACTCACTCCATCACCTCTCTCTCGGATTACTGCGTCGCGCCGAACTTCCGCCTCGTTGCACAGGACTCGCTCGACCGCTCGTTGAACGAGCGTCACCACTCTGTCGTAGCTATCGACGAGCTCCAACGGCTCAGGCTCGAATCCCACCCACACCCGCTTCTCCAGTGTGACTGTCAGGAGCGCCTGCAAACCGACGTAGGCAATCAACCGGAGCCGTGCGTAGGCAGGGGTAGTCACATCAGGCACCAATCCGAGGATCTCCCTGACCGAGCCCCTGTCAGGATCCTCGCTTGGATAAAGGTCACTGAAAGGAGGCGCCTCCTTCCGCAGCAGCGCATCCGGCATCCGCACCAAAACCAGATATCCGGCATCGACTCGCCACTCCCCGCCGTACACCGGAACCAACTCGTCGAGAAGCTGCTGCGCCAATACCGCTGCGTTACTCCTGGTGCGGCGCGCTATCTCTATGGCCGCACTCGAACTCAACTCGCCCTTTTCAAGGTCAAGCATAGGAAGAAAGTTTGCCGCGCGCGAAAGCCGGATATCGGGAAAATGCTTGGAGACTGCCGCTAACAAGGCTGGATTCAAAACGCTCATGATACGGCCGCTCCCAGAGCAATTCGAAGGGACTCACGCAAATCAGTCGAACCGTGAACTCCAAATGCGGCTAGAAGCGTGGACGGCTCGGAATAACAATCGCGCGCCTCTGTTGCGCTCTGCGCTTGCGTCAGGAGGCTTCGCCGCTCCTGTACCGCCTTGACTATTCTGCTGCGCTCACCATCTGGAGCGAGCGCCACTACCAACTGCTTGGCGGCATCGGCGAAGAGATCGGGCTCAACGTAAGGATGAAATATCATCAGCCGATTCACCCCTTCGATCAGCCGCGGCAACGACTCTGGTGAGACCACAGGAAAATGCGAGAAGAGTCCTCGTTCGACAAATGCCCTAATCGTCTCCTGAGGGGAATTTTCGTCAAAAGATGCCATCAACTCGTTCCACACCCGACGAGGGGAGATCGTAGCAAGCACTCCACCCTCTACCGCGGCCCGGAAAGCGGCGGAGGTTTCGGCCTCGAGCTCAAAGGAGAGCCTCACACAATAGCGCACAGCGCGGAAGAGCCGCGTGGGGTCATCTACGAAACTAGAGGGGTGTAAGATCCGCACAGTACGCGATCGAAGAGACGTATATCCAGCACACGGATCGACGAGGTGCACCGAGGTTTCCTCTTCGCTCACGGAACCAAGCAGGTGTTCAGCATACACGGCCAAGGGCAGCGCCATCGCGTTGATGGAGAAGTCCCTGCGCCACAAATCTTTCTCGATTGAGGCTGGTGCAACCGTTGGAAGCGCGCCGGGCCGTTCGTATGTCTCGGTGCGAGCGGTGGCTATATCGACCTCGTCCAAAAACGGCTCCCCCCCCTCAAAACTCGAGAAAGGAGCCGAGAGCTTGGCCGTCAAGAAAGGTTGGTGAATCTTGAGTGCTCCACCTATGTCTTCGGTAAGCTCGCGTGCAAAGACGGTACCAATACCCTCCACGACGAGGTCGAGATCTTGATCTCCGACCGCGCGTCCCATCAGGAGATCGCGCACGATTCCTCCAACAACAAAGACCCGCTCACCGCGCTTTGCCCCCAGCGCGAGCGCTTTGTGTATCGCTACCTGGAGCGATATCAATCCTTCTGAAGCGCGCGTGTGGATGCGACGTTCGTTCACGAAACCCTTCTCTTGATTACGGCAGACCGAGCGTGAGAGCTCACACTATCTCGTCATCACCCATGATCTCTTGGTTGAAGATCGGGAGCCCCACCGACTGCTGATCGCGATACTTACCCTTGTCGTCATAGCGCTCTGAGCTACGAGTTTTGAGCTCGAAGAGCACGACACGTGCAATCTTCATACGAGGATAGAGAAGGATCGGATTCGGGCCGTGGTTAGCGAGCTCGAGAGTGACGGGTCTGTCACTATGCCCGGGGTACACCATCATGGCCGTTTGCACGATCGTGAGACCTACTCGGGCCAGCGTACTGCGACCCTCAATCATGAACCCCAGGGAAGATCCGACCGTGACGCTCTGAAAGGTGTGCCCAAGCAGGAACTCACCCGGCTGCAAAGCATAGGGCTTCTCCATCGTTATAATCACAGAGTCATACGGCGGAGGAGTCGGCTGGGCAACATCGACCACATGCCCCGCCCGTGGAATGAGCAGCTCTGGACCAAGATGCATCGTAATTCCGGAAGACCTAAGCCATTTGTCATTGAAGGGGGATATCTTGAGCTCCCCTTTGGCTATGACCTGCTTGATATCTTCGTTTGACAACATCATATGACGCACCTCTTTTGGCGAGACTGTATCGCAAACTGTGGATGATAGTTCACAGCACGTGAACGTGCTCGTAAACGTGCACCTACCCGGAATCTAAGCACTTTCGGGTACGTTTACGTTCACGAGCACGTGCAGGTGCACGGTCCATACACACTTTCTGTTACAGTCTTCTCTTGGCTACTGTTGTAGCACACTACGACTGGTGGGTAACCCTACCAACGGCACTCCCGGCTGTACAGATTATGAGACGAGAACAGTCCCTTATTCAAAACGGCTCATCGGGTTTTTGAGTGGGTAACTTTGGTGCTATCCGCCCGCACACCGGGGCCGGAGACGTCGTCAGAGGTCGTTTATGCCCCGGTGCTATGCAGCTTCAGACACTTACCACGTTCCACAGTCAACCTTATTGGCAGCTTGCGGCCCGTAGCCCGGGAGGTATAGACTGCTGGCGTTAGACGTCAAAGGACTCAAAAGGTATGGGAAACGATCACTCGGATGCGAGCACAGCAGAGGCCCGTGGGGCAGTACGTTGGTTATTAGGTGCCGGTGGAATGGCTATCCTTCTTAGCGTGTTTCTGTTTTGGGCAGACGACTCCGTCATGGGCGGTGCCCGCGATCGAGACATTCAACACAACAAGAAGCTGCTCGAGCTACGTTCTGCACAAGCCTCTCTCGGCGCGTCCGCTAACGATCCTCGCCAACTGCTCCCTCTCACTATTGAAGAGCAGAAAGGGGAGCAGCCGGAACACACCGGGGCGGCTGGACACTAAAACGAATTAATCGAGCGCTACCAGTGAAAGCTCGTCCGACACCCATGGAACGTGCATTGGCCATGGCAGTGGATCTTTTTTGGCGTCTCGGTGCGCGGTCGCTCTTACCCAAACGCTCTGAGCCTCTCTCGGAGGATAGCCAACCGCAGCAGATCGTTGAGCGCATAAACCTGATCCGCACGCTGTTACGACGCTTCCCTTTCTGGATACAGGGGCACCAAAGGCTGGCGGAGATGAGCCTGTCAGTGGGCGACGTCGGAACAGCGTATGCAGCAGCACAGTGTGTGGTCGCAGGATCGCATCAGGGTTCTAGCCCGCGTGGTGAGGGATATCTCCTCTTGGGTCGCTCCTTTCTTCAACGTGGGGACTGGCGCTCGAGCCTCACCTATCTCGAACGTGCAAACGAGCTCATCCCAAAAGATCCACGAATTGCTGAAGAGTGCGCCGCAGCCTATATGGCTGGAGCAGAACCCGCACAGGCTTTGAAGACCCTCGAGGCTATCCAGAGCGAGCACCTAAGCCCTAGTGGGCGAGCAGCTCTCGATTTTCTCCGCCAAACGAGTCAGTCGGCGCTCTAATCGATACTTATGTATCGCTCTGGGGGCCCCTGCGTTGATTAAGCAAAAAGCTATGCTACCGACCGAGCTTTGCTGAGGAGGCGATCACCTGCGTGATGGGCGACAGTCCCCTCGACGTTCCGGTTATGTCCTTAGCTAGCATACTAGCGGTCGCAAGCTCTCGTCCTATTCGTCACCCTCAACCTTCTCATCATCCTACACCTGCACCGGTTTCCTCATTCTCGTCCAGCTATTTCGGTGAGCATCTCGACGATACCGATACTGTTGCAGATGGCAGCGCTCTCCAAAACTCGAGCCGTGAGTCATGGAGGAGAAGTGGTACCGATCTAAGCGGCGGTTCTTTCCGTTTCTCCCCGGCAGTTTTCAAGGAGGATGAGCAGGAAACCGGTGCAGGTTAAGGATTAAGAGGAGGAAAAGATGTCCTACTACGAACTCGTTTGAGACATATCAAGTGTAGCTACCCACTACTGAGCCGCCATAACACTTCCAGCGGCGCCCGCCACATCAAGTACGACCTGGGGGAACACACCTAAAAGAACCACCAAGCTGGCACACACTACCAACGCAGCCCGGGTTGCCAGGGATATCTGAACGGGCTCAGAAGAAGTCCCGCTCTGAAATAGCATCGCTGCCGGTACGCGAAGGTAGTAGGCACACGAAAGCGCTGAGTTAAGCGCTGCGATAATCGCCAACCCATAGAACTCCTGTGATAAGGCCACGGAGAAGAGATACACCTTCCCCATGAGACCCGCCAATCCCGGTGGCAGCCCCGCTAGCGCCAAGAATACTAAGGTCATGCAGGTCGCCAAGAACGGGCTTCGCTTCCCGAGTCCCCGCACGTCATCGAGATCGTCAGCATCGGGACCTATAGCCGACAGGACAAGGAACGCTCCAATAGTCATAGCACTGTAGGCGATCAGGTAATACATCACAGCCGCGACCGCATCTGCGCTCCCATCGAAAGCCACGAGCCCCATCAGCATGTATCCCGCTTGTGCGACACTCGAATAGGCGAGCATCCTCTTGACGCTTCGTTGTTGCAGCGCGGAAAAATTACCTACCGTCATCGCCAGTACTGCGATGAGCCACAAAAGCCCGGTAGACCACTGCGTCGGCACAACGAATGATTCGATCGATATCCGCACCAGCGCTCCAACAGCGGCTACCTTGACTACGCAGCTCATGAAGGTCGTCACAGAGGTTGGAGCCCCCTGGTACACATCGGGAACCCAGAAGTGAAACGGCGCAAGCCCGAGTTTGAACGCCATCCCGATCACCATCATCACGAACGACAGCATCAAGAGTGGAGAGTTCGAGACCACAATACGCGGCTCCGACACCACAGCCAGAGTGCCGGTGGCACCGTACCATAACGCGATTCCGTACAGAAAAAACGCCGAGCTGAATGAGCCCATGAGGAAATACTTGAGAGCCGATTCACTCGAAGAGCGCTTCGTGACCCGAGCCGCGCACAGGCAATAGAGGGCCAAAGAAGCCACCTCCAGTCCGATGAAAAGGGTCAGCAGGTCTGAAGCTAAGATCATCAGCAGAGCGCCGCACAGCGATGTGAGCATGAGGAAGTAATACTCGCTCGTCATCTCGATCTCCTCTCCCCGCAGGCTCGAGGCAGATCCCACGATGCTCAGGAGCGCTCCTGCGCATGCGACTATAGCCAACAGACGTGAAAAGGAATTTACAACAAAA
>JBILFA010000134.1:0-9054 GCA_044351795.1 Bdellovibrionota bacterium
GGTGGATGGTGGACCTGCAGAGATTCGAACTCTGGACCCCCAGCTTGCAAGGCTGGTGCTCTACCAACTGAGCTACAGGCCCTCATAAGAGGTATTTCACAGCTCTGATCCTACCTGGCCATCATCTAAACTTGGCAAAGCCAACTTTGGATACGAGCCACATAGCAGCAACCCGGGTCCAGGCCCCCCTGGCCGTCATCCAAATCTTGGCAAAGCCAAGTTTGGATAGCAGCAACCCGGGGTCCAGGGACCTCCCTGGCCGTAACCCAAATCTTGGCAAAGCCAAGTTTGGATAGCAGCAACCCGGGGTCCAGGGACCTCCCTGGCCGTCATCCAAATCTTGGCGTAGCCAAGTTTGGATAGGAACAAGACAGTGTCCAGGGACCTCCCTGGCCGTAACCCAAATCTTGGCGTAGCCAAGTTTGGATAGGAACAAGACAGTGTCCAGGGACCTCCCTGGCCGTCATCCAAATCTTGGCGTAGCCAAGTTTGGATAGCAACAAGACAGTGTCCAGGGACCTCCCTGGCCGTAACCCAAATCTTGGCAAAGCCAAGTTTGGGTAGGAGCAACATGGTGGGCCAGGGTAGACTCGAACTACCGACCTCACGCTTATCAGGCGTGTACTCTAACCAGCTGAGCTACTGGCCCCTCAGCGCTGTGAGACCGGCAAAATAGATGTAACCACTGGGTGTGTCAAGGGTAGCTGGGGGTGTTTGCAGGGCAAACATCAGGGAATATGTGCCATCTCTGCTCTTATCGCCGGTTCCCCTCGTAACAGCTCGTGCGCTCAAGGGGTTTTGCCGGTTCCGACGGGGTCGTCCCTACCCAACCTCCAAGCGTGCGTGCACATCTGCACTCAAGGATCTTGCGTAACTAACCGACACTATTAATAATGGAAGTATAGTGCAGTTGTGAAACACTTTGGACCTCGGACTCGTAAAACGATAATGGGCCCGGTACTGCTTCTTAATTCCTCTTACGAACCTCTACGAGTCATCTCGTGGCAAAACGCTGTGGGCATGTTTTTCCTCGGCAAGGTCGAAGTAGTCGAGGAATATGACCACCATATCCGCTCCGTCTCGATAGCTATCAAGGCCCCAGCCGTAGTACGGCTCCTCAGGTTTTTCAGAGTGGGTCGCCGCTCCCCTTCCCTTTCCAGGCTCAACGTATTAGCCAGAGACAACTTTACATGTCAGTATTGCGGCCACGAGATGTCGGCCAAGGAAGCGACCTTGGACCATGTAGTACCCCGCAGCCAGGGAGGAAGGACAACTTGGGAGAACATCGTCTGTGCCTGTGGGACATGTAACCGCAAGAAGGGTGGCAGAACCCCGAAAGAGGCGCACATGAAGCTGCTCTCCAGGCCGTGTAAACCTCAGTGGCTGCCGGTGTTGAATACGAAATTCAATGGAAAGATCCCCCAATCCTGGCTCAACTTCCTCGACCCCTTTGCTAAGCCAAGCCTCAGTTGAGGAGGCGTTACGCGCCCTGGCGTCGAGCGAACTGCTAAGAACCTTAATCGAAGCGCTTGCACCCGCACAGCTCTACCTTGTGGGAGGCACCGTGCGAGACGCATTTCTCAATCGACATGAAACCGATCTCGATGTCGCAACCGATCTCGACGCTGAGACGATTCGCCAACGGTGTGTTGCTCACGGTATCAGAACTATCGACACAGGGATTCAACACGGAACCGTTCTAGCGATCGTCCACAACCAACACATTGAGGTCACGACCTTTAGACATCCGAGCAGTCGTGAACAACAGCGCTCTGCGCACGACATTCAAACCGACCTCTCGGGACGTGACTTCACCATAAACGCAATCGCTTTCGATCTCGCTCGAGGTACTCTCATAGATCCCTTCGATGGCACGAGAGATCTCTCGCGTGGAATCGTTCGAGCAGTAGGAGACAGTGCGGAACGCTTGAACGAAGATCCACTCCGAATACTACGCATGATTCGGTTCGGCGCAGCACAGGGGCGGCAGATCGATTCGGCAACCTTTGCGGCGGCACAGAGCTTGGTGGAGCGTCTTGTAGCAGTGAGCGTCGAGCGCATCGCCCATGAGCTCGACGAGATCCTGTTGAGTCCCTTTCCACACCTCGGAGTGCGCGCTCTCTTTGATGTGGGGGCCCTTCCCTACACGATTCCGGAGCTCATTCCGTCGATCGGATTCGAGCAGAATCGGTTTCATATTCACGATGTTTTCGAGCACACCTTGTGGGTGCTAGAGCGCACACCCGCCGACCGCATCCTGCGCTGGGCCGCTCTATTTCACGACATCGGAAAACCACATACGCTCTCCGTCGATGGCGCGGGTAATCGCCACTTCTATCAACACGAAGTGGTGAGCGAGAAACAGAGCCGCACACGAATGCACGCATTGAGGTTCTCGCGCGACGACACGGACCGAATCTCATCGATCGTGAGGCACCACATGCGCCCTCTCGATTGTGGTGCGGCGGGTGTACGCAGATTGATCCGCGACCTGGGCGACGAGCTACCTCGGTGGCGCGCTTTCAAAGACGCTGATTCGCCCCCGACGATGCCGGAACAGGAGTTCAAAGAGATTTCAGAGGGCTTCGACATCTTGCTCGCAATCGAGAACGCCCGGCGCGCTCTGCCTGCGTACGGTAAGCTTGCAGTTTCCGGTTCCGACATCATTGCACTGGGCGCTTCGCCGGGGCCGATTATTGGACGGATACTCTTCGAGCTCGAGGAACTCGTGCTCGAAGACCCTGCCCGTAACGAGCGGGAGCTTCTACTCGAAGAAGCCAAACGACGGTTAGCTTCGTCAGGCAATTAAGGGCGCCTTTCACAAGGTCATTTTATCATGCACTTTTAATGGCTTAGACCATTTGACCCGCTCAAAGGCTCCGACTATCATTCACCGAATGACCCTGCGAAAGTTCTTCTCACCTCAAGTTGTCATCGGTTTGCTCGTCACCCTTACTGGTCTGGTTGTGTTCAACCTGAATCAGCCTCCCCTCGAGAGCGAGAGACAGGCCGCATTCAATGCCTGGTATTCCTCGGCGAGGCCCTCGCTTGAGCTGGCCTCGGACGCAGCATTGGCAAACCGGAAACTCACCATCAAAGTTCGCGTAACAACACCCGCAGGAACGAGCCCTGTGAACGAATGGACGCTTCCGATTCAGAACCTCGCTCATTCCGAGGATCGCAGTCGCACGACACGCGTCCTGCAACTCATCAGCGAGTCTCAAGTGTTCGGCCTCGCGCCTGCCGAGAACTCGCGCGATGTGGTCGGCCGGCTCTTCATCTCAATCACAGACGGGGAACAACACTTTGATACCGTTGTCCCTCTCGAGGATGTCGAAAAGGATATCCGCCTGCAGAACTTACTTAAGTTGCTCGAAGTGTTCAGTACTCAACCGATGGAAGCTCCAGTCGACCCGACCCGGTTGTAAGAACGGAATACGAAACCGAATTTAAAAAGGCACACTATGAAATCTCGAGACGAAGCGCTTGCACTCCTGAGCGAATACACTAAATCGCAAAGCTTGATTAACCACGCCTTGAGCGTCGAAGCGTGCATGCTGTGGTACGCCAAGTTCTTCGCCGACTCTCGAGGCGAACTAATCGATAATCTCCTGTGGGGAAACACCGGACTACTTCACGACTTCGACTACGAGATGTTTCCCGATCCGGTAAGCCCCGATGGCCATCCATTCAAGGGTAATGCCATCTTGGCCGAGGCCGGTTATCCGGACGAGATGCGCATCGCAATCATGGGGCATGCTCACTACACCGACACACCGCGCGATACCCTCCTGGCTAAAGCACTCTTCGCCGTCGACGAACTCTCTGGGCTTATTACTGCGAGCGTTTTGGTGCGGCCCGATAAATCAATTCACAACCTCGAAGTGAAGTCGGTCGCAAAGAAGTTCAAGGACAAGGCCTTTGCGCGGGGCTGTAATCGTGACGATATCCGTATGGGTGCCGAAGAGATCGATATACCTCTTGAGCAGCATATCGCTAACTGTATCGAAGCGATGAAGCCGCGCTCCGCGCAGCTCTTTGGCGTCTAAACCTACATTGAATAGAAAGCAACCCCTCTACTGGTAAACTAATCGTCGCCGGAGTGTGTGCAGCCAGTATCAGGATTGTACCCTTACGTGGTACGTGCATCCATCCAGGGATATCTAACCAGTCACAAGTTCACCACAATTCACACACTCCGACTGGCATTGCCGTGCTATTCCAGCGTACCATTCGCCACTCACGAGATTTTATATGGCGAAAGCACAGCTACTTTTTCTCTCTCTTCTACTCTGCATATTCGCCAGAGGGATGACCCTTGAATACCCAGATCTTAGTGACCCGACCGAGGCGCGGTACGCCTTTATCGCACAAGAGATGATGCTTTCCGGCGATTGGGTCGTTCCCAAACTGCCGTGGCAGGGCGAGATGGAGCCCTATCTCGGAAAGCCGCCCTTTCACTTCTGGCTCACCGCTGCAAGCTTCTCTCTCTTCGGAATGGATGAGTGGGCGGCTCGGCTTCCTAGCTTCCTTTCGCTACTCATAATGTGCACCGCGCTTCTCTCCCTGCGGCGCTTTCCAGAGCTGCGAGACTCCGCGGTTACCGCCTCGCTGATCCTCGCCTCCTCTGCGTTGATGTTTTTTATGGCTGGGGCCTCGGTCGTCGACGTGACCTTGTCGGGCTTCACCACGATCGCTTTCACCGCTGCGTACGTATGGATTAGTGACGCCAAAGGGCGCTACCTCTCCGGCATCTTCTTCGCTATCGGCCTCGGCATAGCCTTCCTCACCAAGGGTCCGATCGCTCTCGTCATCGTTGGACTTCCCGCGCTCATCTGGTTGCTCGTCACGAAGCGATACTCTCTCCTCTCGCGGCCTCCATGGCTGCTCTGCATCGCCATGTTTCTGCTTATAACTGTCCCCTGGTTCCTGGCGGCTCAAGGACGCAACCCTGACTTTCTCCGGTACTTCTTCGTCAACGAGAACTTCGGCAGATACCTTTTGAAAGACTACGGAGACCGGTACGGAAGTGGTCATCACTATCCTTACGGAATGATCTGGGCGATGGCGATGGCCGGATTCCTTCCATGGACCCCGGTGCTTGCCGCTGTTCTTTGGCAGCTACGCCGAAAGGTAATACGCCTCACGTTTTGGAGAGAGCGTCCCGCACTCCTCTTTTTTGCGCTCTGGGCCCTCTCCCCGCTCCTTATCTTTACCTTTGCTGAACAACTCCATCCCGGATATATCCTCCCCGGCATTCCAGGCTTGGCAGTATCTACAGCTCTCCTTCTGCGGGAAACTACCTTCCCCAGCATTCGGCCGCTTTACGGTGTCCTTGCGTGGGTATTGGTAATCGCAGCCCCGATCGTAGGCATCGGTGGCATTTACTTAGGCGCAACGCACATCCATATACTACTCTCCGTATCTCCTCTGCTCGGAGTGGTGTGGGTTGTGTACCGCCTCATCCAGGGAAGGATCGATGAGGCGCTGCTCAGTGTTGCAGCAGCCACGGCCTACGCATCCTCAATCTTCCTGTTGGCAGACAACATCAGTGAGCGGGGATCAGCGGAATCTATCCTGCGGTGCATTAGTCACTATGCACCGGAGGCTGAGCCGACCGTGGGAGTTATCAACTCCAACAGCTACTCCCTCTACTTCTACAGCCGCGCCTGGCGAGGAGATCTCGAAAAGCCGATACAGGTGCAGTATCTGAATACCGAGCACCTCCCTGAGCACTTACCGCACGATATACTCATGCGAACAAAGGATCGTAGGGAGATATCCGACAGCCTCTCCTCCTCCTACCATCAAGCAAGCTCTCGCGGTCGGTGGACCTGGATGCGTCGTTCAGAGGACCCTACACCTCTAGAGTGTCCGGACGAGAGATAGAGGCCGGACGCTACGCGCCCGGCACGACATTCACTAACCGTGGCACCTTCGTTCCCGTGTTGAAGACGGTAATAAGCCGCTCGCTACCCTCTAATTTGTATTGCGTGGGAGCCATAGCCTCCACTACCCGGACCTTCAGATCGTCTTCGCTGATTGTCGGAGCAACCTCGATAGTCGCGCGTTTCTTACCACCGACCTGAATTACTACGGTCACGAACTCATCCTGGATCAGAGCTGGATCGTACGCTGGCCAACTAACCAAGCTCGCTGGGGCCTGATTGCCTATCCGTTCCCAGATCTCTTCCGCAACGTGCGGGGCGAAGGGTGCCAAAATAAGCGTAAACTTCTCTAGCGTGTCGCGCGACACCGGCTTATCGCCTATCGTATTGAGCAGCTCCATCATCGTCGATATCGGCGTATTCAGTCTGAGGTGCTCGATATCGTCTCCAATCTTGTGGATCGCCTTGTTGAGCGCACGCCTAACCTCTATCGGCTCGGCATCAACAGCAACAACGTCCCTGAATCCACTGTCCTTGTTCGAAGTCGCAAAGGCCCAGGCACGCTTGAGGAAACGGTAGTTCCCCGTGATCGCCTTGGAATCCCACGGACGCCCTGCTTCGAGCGGACCCATGAACATAAGGTAGGTGCGCAGCGTGTCCGCACCATACTGCTCAATCACTTCGTCGGGATTGATGACGTTCTTGAGGGACTTGGACATCTTAGCGATGATTCGCTCGAGCTGCTCACCGGTCTGTATGTGTCGGAAAGTGCCGTCCGCTTCCTCCTTCACCTGGTCGGTTGCAATCAGCGCACCCCGCTTATCTTTGTAGGCGTGTGTCTGAATCATCCCCTGATTGAAGAGACGCTTGAACGGCTCACGTGTCGAGACGTATCCGAGATCAAAGAGCACCTTGTGCCAGAAACGTGAATACAAAAGGTGTAACACTGCGTGCTCAGCACCACCAACATAGAGATCAACCGGCATCCACTTCTTTTCCAACTCCCGATCCCAACCGATCTTGGAGTTCCGCGGATCGATAAAGCGCAGGTAGTACCAGCACGACCCGGCCCACTGCGGCATGGTGTTCGTCTCCCGAGTTCCCTTCTTTCCGGTCTTTGGATCGACTACCGTCAACCACTCGGTCACCTTGGCCAACGGGGACTCTCCACTTTCAGAGGGCTTGTAGTCCTCGACCTGCGGCAAGACCAGCGGCAGGTCATCCTCGGAAACCGCGGTCGATGTACCATCCTCCCAATGAATCACCGGAATCGGCTCGCCCCAGTATCGCTGACGCGAGAAGAGCCAATCTCGGAGCTTGTAATTCACGACCCTCTTTCCTGCCGAGCGATCTTCGAGCCAAGCGGCAATCTTTTCCGCAGCCTCTGCGTTCGGACGCCCCTCGAGCTGGAGATCTTGAAACACTGCGCTCTGACACGGCAACATGATCCCGGAATCGGTCCAGGCGATCTCGCCGTCACGCACTGCAGCGCCGCGCTCATCGCGCTCTTGTGACGGAACGATAACGGACCGGATCGGGATGTTGAGCAAGCGAGCGAATTCGAAATCTCGAGCATCGTGCGCCGGCACACCCATCACGGCGCCCGTACCGTACGAGATCAAAACATAGTCGCCGACATACACCGGCACCTGCTCTTCGTTAATCGGATTGACTACGTACCCTCCGGTGAAGACTCCGGTCTTCTTGCGATTCTCGAAGGTGCGGTCGAAATCGCTCATGCGCGCCGCCTGTTCGCGATACTCACTGACCTTGGCTTGGTATGCACCGGCAGTGAATACATCTACGAGCGGATGCTCTGGAGCAATCACGAAAAAGGTGACTCCGAACAGGGTATCCGGGCGAGTCGTGAAGGCTACGATCGTCTCGTCTGAGCCAGCGACCTTGAAGGTTATCTCGGTGCCGGTTTTGCGCCCGATCCAATTACGCTGCTGCTCCTTGATAGCCTCGGGCCAATTGATCTCCTCGAGCTCCGATATCAAACGCTCGGAATACTTCGTGATGCGCAACATCCACTGCTTCATCGGTTTGCGAACAACGTCGTGTCCTCCGCGCTCCGATTTTCCGTCAATCACCTCTTCGTTCGCCAAAACGGTACCGAGAGCCGGACACCAGTTCACCATCGCATCGGCGTAGTACGCCAACCTGTGATCGGCCTGGTAGTCCAAGACCGCTGCTTCACCTTGCGCTTTGATATCAGCAGGGATCGGAAGCTCCTCAATTGGACGAGCCTTCTGCTGAGCATCGTCGAACCATGAGTTGTATATCTTGAGAAATATCCACTGCGTCCAGTGATAGTAGTCCGGGGTACACGTAGCAACCTCGCGCTCCCAATCGTACGAAAAACCGATGCGCTTCATCTGATTGACGAAGGTCTGGCAGTTCTGCTGGGTGATAACCGACGGATGCTCACCAGTATTGACTGCGTGCTGCTCTGCCGGCAGGCCGAAAGCATCGAATCCCATCGGATGAAGCACATCGAACCCCTTCATGCGCTTGTAACGCGAGTAGATATCCGTGCCGGTATACCCAAGGGGGTGTCCTATGTGGAGACCCGAACCCGAAGGGTATGGGAACATATCGAGTACGTACACCTTTTCGTAACCGCGATCGCTCGTTTTGAAACTCTTATGAGCCTCCCAGTATGATTGCCATTTGGATTCGATAGAATGCGGATCGTACTCTGCCACGACAAACCTCGGTACTTTCGGTGTTTAAAGACCCTGCTTCTCAGCCCTAAGGACTACAAAAAACAGTGAAATACCTTGTTTCTCATCCTCTTGCCTCGCAGTCAATCGCCGTCTCCCAATGCACCTTAGGTGCATACCGCTCCCCCCCTTCAAAACCGAAATCATGACCTTCTTCGGGTTCCAGCGGCCGGTACCTTTACTTTCGAGTGATTTTTAGGTACTTAACGCCTCGCTGATTCACACAGCATGCGGAGTCGTAGTTCAGTTGGTTAGAACGCTCGCCTGTCACGTGAGAGGTCGCGGGTTCGAGTCCCGTCGGCTCCGCCATTTGGACCTTTAGGTCCAAATCCCGAATCCCACGTCATTCGAACCTGCGAGCTCTCGCGTGACCTTGGTCACGCGAGAGGAGGTGCCGCAGCCGTGAGCCCCGCAGGGGCGACGGCATAAAGGCACCTAAA